>NYZG01000270.1 GCA_002687025.1 Candidatus Poribacteria bacterium | reverse complement strand
GTTGACCGGCGGCTCCAGCGCCCACGGGCCGCCGAGCGGCGAATGCGGCAGATCGGGCGCGTCGCTCACGGCTTCCTGCATGACGGTTCGCAGGTCGTCATACGGGCAGCCGATGACGGCTACTTGCGCGCCGGCGAATCCGAACCTTGGGTAGCACATGGCCTTGAGCCGCACGTTGGCGCCTGGCAGCTCGACAACGTTCGTCTGGAGGTTGAGCGCGAGGGCGCATGCCGCGAATGGTTCGCCCTGCGCCCCGTGTAGCGACAGGGGCACGTCGACGATCACCAACTCGTCGACATCGTCGCCCGTCAGCGACAGCACTTCGATCACGAAGTACCGCTGGCGCGCCTCGACTCGCATCGCCGCGGCCACATTCGTTCCCTCGAACTCGATGTCAAGCGTGTCGCCCTCGCGCGTGACGGAGGAGGCCCACCAGTCGCGCCCGTTCTCTCTGACGCGCGCAAGCCGCGCCCCCGCCCCTTGCGCGCGGTAGTCTGCCCCCGTGCTCGTATCCGCAAACTGCAGGATGCGACCGTCCGCGCCGATGGCGAATCGGCAATGATCGGTCTCGAAGGCCACGGCGGGATCGTCATCGGATGTGATGGGCGGCATGGTTCCTCGCGGCCTCCGTCAGGAGTGCGGGTGTAGCGCGACGCTGTGCCGACGCGAGGGTATCCAACGCCGCGGGTCAACGCAAATCGGCGTCGCGTCAGCGCGTCAGTGTCCGTCAGCCGATCGGGCGCGCGCTCGTGCAGGCGATCAGCGCCAATACCATGTTCGCATCCGAACGCGAAGCGCTCGCGCGGCGCCAGAGTGCCCGGATTGGAGCACGCGAGCACGGCCGCTGACGGTCGAGGGCAGGCCTCGGCTTGATGGCACGCTGCTTGCGACCGGTGGAGTCGGCGCGACGCCCGCAGGCGTCGCCTCAAACCTGGGAGGGGTTGTCTATGACTCTCGCTGGCGTCTACATCACTCCGGCCTCGGCCGTCGGGTATGGAAGCGCTTTGGTTCTGATGCTGGCCTTCGCCATCGCGGTGGTCCGCAGTACCGCGAAGCGCACGAGCGCGAGCGATTCCGCCTCGTCGGCGGACTGACGCGACAGTCCCGGCCTCTTGCGGGCATGTGTTGCGGGGCCCACGCGTCGCTGCTCCGCCGCTGCCGTCTGCCCGTGACCGCCGCAGACGAGCGTCGCTCGCGCGTATTCAGCACGTGCTGCGTTCGTCCCACCCGCATCTCTCTGTCCGCGACGGCTGGCCATCGGCCTATCGCTGAGCTATCAGCCGCTCGGCGTGGCGTTGCGTCTACGCAGCGTCCAGACGACGCCCCTTCGCGGCCGGTGCTCCCGGGCCTTCCGCTCTTAGCTGATCCATGGTGTGCGAGACGGCTCCGCAGCTTCCCCGACGGCCCCACGCAGTCTGCCAGCCGTCGCGAGTTCAGCCGTCGCTCTCGCCCATCTGCCAGGCGACCCGCGGGGCCCACTCCTCGGCGGGAGCCATCACCATGTCGCAGACCGGGTCTTTGATCTCGAAGTACACCGAGTCGTCGCTCTGCTCGTTGTGGTGGCGCGACAGGCGTCGCTTCGTCTCGGCGTACGCAAGCGCGGCGGGCGGATGGGCGCGCAGGTAGTCGCGAAAGAGCAGCGCGTACCGCTGGTTGGCCTTGCCGTCCGCGCGGACGTGCAGATGCGTTCGCCTGTCGCCGCGCGGCTCTCGGAAGTAGCGCTTCTCGTATTCCGTCTGGACGTGCCCGTCGCCGGGAGGAAGATGGTCGTAGTGCAGGCCCTGCCGTTGGCGATACCCCACGGCCGCGAGCCGCGTCGCGACGGTGTCGAACCCGTCGAACGACGCCACGGTCAACTGCACGTCGATAATGTCCTTGGACGCCAGGCACGGCACCGATGTCGAGCCGATGTGGTCGATACGCCGCGCGGACCCGCCGAGGGCGCCACGCACTCCCCGCGCGATCGCGCGGAACTCATGCGGCCACCTGGACTGGTATTCGATGATGTGGACCGGGCGTTCGTTCATGTGGTCCGGCCTCGGAGCATGGATACGCCTGCCCGCGCGTCACCGTGGTTCACTCGGGGCGGCCTACGCGTCGCTCGTGCCGGGCTGCCACGCGACCCGTGCGGCCCACTCCTCCGCTGCGGATGTCACGATGTCGGCCACCGGCGCCTTTATCTCGTAGAAGAGCGCGCCTTTGTCCTGTTCGTTGTGCCAGCGCGCCATGAACCGCTTCGTCTCCTCGTACGCCAACGCTGCCGCGCGGTGCTCGCGGAGATAGTCACGGAACAGGATTGCGTACCGTTGGTTCACGCGTCCGTCGGCGCGGACGTGGATGTGCGTGCGGCGCGCGTCCTCCGGCTCGCGGAAGTAGCGCTTCTCGTATTCCGACGCCGCATGCGGCGCGCCGGGAGGCAGGTGGTCGTGCCGGACGTCGTCGCGCCGAACGTAGCCCAGGCCCTCCAGCGCGGCCGCTACCGGCCCGAAACCGGCGAACGCCGCAACCGAGACCTGCACGTCGATAATGTCCTTCGCCGCGAGGTCAGGCACGGCGGTGGACCCGATGTGGTCGATGCGGATGGCTAGATCGCCAAGGGCGTTCCGCACCTGTGCGCCGATATCCGCGAATTCCCGCGGCCATCGCTCCTGGTAGTCCACGATGTGGACGAGTCGGTCGTCGCTCACTGCTCGTGATCCTCCGCGCCCGCACGCGTCTCCCCGGCGGGATTGCCGGACGGACATCCTCCTGGCAATGATAAGCGCGACGGCCGTATGTTGTCTCGGCCCGCGCGCGGTTCGCGACCGGAATGCGCCCGTCGGCGAAGGCCATCGAGGACCGTAAGACGCTGTCCCGAACCCCGCATGCTCGAGGGGCCGTTCGTATCGCGGCCGCATGCAGGCGCGCGGCGGCGGGCTCAAGCCACGTTCCGTCACGCCAGCGACGTCTTGCGGATCGGCGTTCGCGACTCTAACCTGTCGACTGAGAGTGGCGGCGTCCGACGTAGACTTCATACCGAGGAGACAGCGATGCGAACGGCCATCGGCGCCCTGATCATGTGCGTCGCGTTCGGCGCGTCGGCGATTGAGAACATCGCCCGCAACGGCGACTTCGAGAACGGACTTGTCGACTGGGAGATACGCCAGAGCGAGGCCACCGTGGCGGCGATCGAGGAAGACACGGACGAGAGTATCAAGGGTGGCGCGAGCGTGTTCGTCGACATCGAACTCGCCAAGGGCGTGACGTGGCACATCGCCCTGTTCCAGGATACCCACTTCCTCGACGCCGGCACGGACTATACGCTCGCCTTCTGGGCGAAGGGAGAACTGGTCCGGCCGGTCGACTTCTATATGGAGCTCAAGGCCGACCCGTGGACGTCCTACGGCCGGCAGAGCATCAACCTGACCGAGGAGTGGGCCGAATACTGGTCCGAGTGGACGCAGCCCGAGAACGTGCCGGACGCGTGGTTGCGCATCGCCGTCGGCCAGATCAGCACGAACTTCTGGGTCGACAACGTCCGTTTCTACGAGGGCGAATACGAGCCGGACCCAGAGCTAGGGCGCGTCCAGGCCGTCGAGCCCGGCGGGAAGCTGGCGTCCCTGTGGGGTGACGTGAGGCGCGGGCGGCGGCGCTAGAGGCGTGTCACGCACTTCGTGCCGTTCCGCGGCCCCTGGAACCGGAACGGCCCCGCGTGGCGCCGGCCAGCTGTTTCGTCCGAGGCCAACTGCGTACTGGCTGCTGGACCAGTTCGCGGCGCGTGCGTCCCCTCCGCGCCAGGCGGAACGCGCCCACATTGTGCTGCCTGAATACGGCGAGCTCCGCGGGGTAACACTGAACGAGGCGGTCGCGTGTCACGACGATCAGGCCCGCGGAGCCAACGCGGGCCAACCGGTCCTCATCGGCGGCTCCCACACCGAACTTCGCCGCGCTGTGGACCGCTTCCATGCCGGAGCCAGACATCCCTGCGGCGAGCGTCGGACCCAGATTTTCGTCGATGACAGACGTCATGCTGCCATCCGTTCCTCGTAGGCGACGGCCTGTCTCACTCGCCTATGCTCGATAGGGAACCGCCGCGACACTGGCGGCACGTTCCTGCTTTCTGCGAGATACAGGTCGTGCAGGTTGGGGCCCATGGCCGTGCCGACGATGTGCGGCCCGCCACACGATACGCGTGGGTCGAGTGCCACCACGCCCTCGGTGTCTGGCCGCATCCACCGCACGGCGCTGCCGAACAGGGCTCGCGATGGGCTGCCGGGGGCGCCCGGCGTGCGCCGGTCGTTCCGTCCCGCTCGTCCCCTGCGCTGCGATGGCGGCTGCGCGCAGTCGGCCTAGGACCCGCCGGCCCAATCGAAGACGACGCCGAGGTAGTCGTCCTTGTGGTCCCGCAGGCCGGCGTAGGCGGCGGCACACTCTTCGGGGCGCGCCACGTGCGTCACCAGTTCGCGCACCCGCAGACGCCCGTCGGCCATCCACTCCAGCAGTATCCGCACGTTGCGCTCGATCGAGTGCTTCGCGTGCCCGCTTGGGCTGTGGCGAGTCGGGTAGCGCCACTCGTGCGCGCCCCTGAACGTGATGCAGCCGTCGCCCCACATGTGAATGGAGCGGAGCAGCGGGGTGATGTCTGTCTGGTGTGCCGCGCGCGGGCTGCCGAGGAGCACGACCTCGCCGGCCTTGGCGGCAAGCCCGGCCGCCTGTTCCGTGGCTGCGGGCGACCCAATCGCCTCGACAACCACTTCGCACATGTGTCCGCCCGTAATATCGGCCACCGCGGCGCGGACGTCCGCGTCGCCAGCGTGGATGACGTCGCGCACCCCGCACGCTTCTGCCAATGCGGTTCGTCTCGCGGACAGGTCGATGCCGATCACGTCACAGCCGGCGAGCGTGAAGAGCTGTGCGCACAGATTCCCGACGAGACCCAGTCCGATGACCGCTACGCGGTCGCCGGGCTCGCCGTTGCTGATGCGCAACGCGGTCATGCCGACCGCAGCCATGCGGGCCGCCGGGGCGAGTTGCGGGTCCAGACCCGTCGGGACCTTGGCGATAAGCGTGCCCGAAAGCACGCGGCTGGCGTGTTGCGTGTAGCTGACGACCGTGTCGCCGGGCGCGATTCCCGTGACGGCGTCTCCTACGGCGGTCACGCGGCCGCACCCACCGTACCCTGGATAGACGGGGTATCGCCGCGCCTCAAGCCCGGTGAGCGAGGCCAGCTCCGTCCCCGCGCTCACGATACTGTAGAGACTCTCGATGGCGCACTGATCCGGCGCGAGACCGCCGGTGTCGAAGTCGAACTCGTCGAGGACGACCCGATCCGGGCCCGTGAAGACGACGCGTCTGTCTCGCACTCTCACAGTCTCCGATGCGGCGCGGGCGAGACAGGCAGGCTAGCGGCGTGGGCCGGGCACGGTCTTCGCGAGCGACGCGGGCGACGACGACGCTAGTCGCCGGCCTTGAGTCGACCCCATTCAGTGGCCAGCTTTCCGGCCGGCTCAACCGCGAACGCGTCCTGGCCGTTAAGGGTGATGTCCACAACGGTAGCGGTTCCGGTCGTGCCGCCTGCGTTGTGCCCGTTGATGGCGATGCCGAGCTCGTGGGTCTCCCCGAGGTCGAGCTCTGAGAACCCCGCCTTGCCCTCCGCGGGGACCTCCACCGACTCCCACGTGCCGCCTTCGTCCAGAGAGAGCCAGACATCGTACTGAATCCCGGTGCGCTCGATCCTGTAGCGGACCGGCCACTCGAGGGGTGTCCATCCGTTGCTCCCAGGCCCGGCGCCGCCGGCTCGAGTGTCGCGCGTGATGATCTTGCTGCCCTTATCGTTCAGCGCCGTCGCGTCGTTGCTACAGGCGGACTGGACGAACACGTAGGGGGTTTCGAAGTCCCATGCCTCCGCGGCCATCATGCCGCACTTGCTCCACGTCGTCGGCGGGTCGGTGAGGTGCTCGGTGATCGTGTATTCGAATTCGTAGTCCCCGGTCACGCCTCCGACGATATAGGCCACGGTACACCCAAGGCGGTTGCTCCAGATGTCGCCGCCCAGGGCGCTGATCGTGAAGCCCCCGTCGTTCAGCCACTCGACCGAGCCGCCGCCGTAGGGCCCCTGTTCGCTCGTTTCGTCGCCGATCTCGATCCAGTCCCACTCAAGGGCGAACGCCGGAGAGACTACGGCGATGGCTAGCGCCACACACAGCGTGCAGTGTCGCATCGGTCCTCCTTCCGCGGCTGTGACGGGGCCACGGAATGGCCCCGCCGGTAGGTCCCTAGCGCAAGGTGCGCATCGCCGCCCATGTCGTCGTCAGCTTACCCGCGGGCTCGACATCGGCCGTGCTCAGGCCGTTCAGCGTGATATCTACCACGGTCGCCGTTCCCGTGGTCAGTCCGTCGTTGTGGCCGTTCATCGCGATTCCGAGCTCGATCGAATCGCCCAGGGCCAGTTCGCTGAAGCCTTCCTTGCCTTCATCCGCATTCGCGACCGAGTCGTACGTGGCGCCCTCGTCTAGGGAGACTGAGACATCGAAGCGGTCGCCACTCCGCTCCATCTTGTACCGCACCGGCCAGGCGAGAGGGCCCCACCCGTTGCTTCCGGGGCCAGCGTCGCCGGCGCGTTCGGCGCGCGTGATGATCTTGCTGCCCTTGTCGTTCAGCGCTGTCTCGTCGTTGCTGCACGTCGACTGCACGAACACGTACGGCGTCTCAGCATCCCACGCTTCCGCGGCCATGACTCCGCACTTGCTCCAGGTTGTCGCCGGGTCGGTCGTGTGCTCGGCGATCGTGTATTCGAACACGAAGTCGCCGGAGACGCCGCCTACCATGTAGGCCACCGTACACCCGAGCTTGGCGCCCCAGATGTCGCCGCCTGTGGCGCTGATCGTGAAGCCGCCGTCGATCCATTCGACCGAGCCCCCGACGTAGTTCTGCTCGCTGGTTTCGTCGCCAATCTCGATCCAGTCCCATTCGGCCGCGACGGCCGGCGCCGCGATGGCCGCCGCCACAATCGCGCTCAATGCCCAGAGTCGCATGCGCTCTTGTCCTTAGTTGGATGTGCTGAGGGCCGCCGAAGCCGGCCGCCTGTCGACAGTCGACCGCATGGTCGAGTCGTACGATAGGCGCGGGACGTGCAGAGGACCGCGTCACAGGCGTCGCCCGAAGCTTCGCGACACGATTCACTGCTCTCGCTACCCTTCGTCCGATCTTAGCTTCAAACAGTGACTTGCGCAACTTCATTCCGCGACCCGCGCGCGCCGGGCGTCGCCCGGGTCTGCGCTCCCGCTGCTTGGTGGGCCGTGTGCCCGAGGGAGTTGTCATAGCGCGGAGTTCCCGCTCCAGACGCCCGCGGGCGTCTGGCGAGGCGCAAGCCGCCCCGTGAAATCCTCGACTATACTTCACTCCAGGCGCGCCCTTCCGGCGGCCACCGGCCACTCGCGGAGCAGTGTGATGACACGAGATTCGCTACGCGGAAAGAAGGTGCTCGCCCTCGTCTCGGGCGGGCTGGACAGCACGACGATCGTGCATTGGCTCGCGTCGGCAGGCGTCGACGTCACGGGCATCACGGTCGATCTCGGCCAGCCGGACGAGCGTGATCTGTCCGACGTGCCGGAGCGCATGCGAGCGGCGGGCGCCAGCGACTCCGTCCTCGTCGACGGACGTGAGCGACTGGCCGAGTACATGATGCAGGTCATCCACGGCCAGGCGTACCACGAGGGCATGTACTGGAACACGACCGGCATAGCGCGCATGGCGACCGTCGCCGTGGCCTTGCCCGAGGTGCGCGCGCGTGGCATCGACGTGCTGACGCATGGAGCCACGGGCCGCGGCAACGACCAGGTCCGCTTCGAGCTTGCGCTGGCGATGTTGGCCCCCGAGGCCCGCGTGTATGCCCCGTGGCGTGACGCCGAGTTCGAGGACACCCTCGGCGGCCGGAAGCTCATGATCGACTACTGCCGAGACAATGGCCTCGCAGTGACGGCGACCGAGGAGAAGCCCTACTCCACAGACGCCAACTTCTGCGGCTTGACGCACGAGGCAGGCCGCCTCGAGTCGTTGTCCACAGGGACCGACTTCGTGGACTTCATCATGGGCGTTTCGCCGATGGCTGCGCCCGACGAGGTCGAGGAGGTCACCGTCGCCTTCGAGATGGGCCAACCCGTGTCGGTGAACGGCACGTCCGTGGGCATCGTACAGGCGTTCGAAATGCTGAACGAGATCGGCGGGCGGAACGGCGTGGGTATCGGCTGCGATGTCGTCGAGAACCGCCGCATCGGCATCAAGTCGCGCGGCGTTTACGAAGCCCCGGGAGTCACCGTCGTCGGATACCTTTACGACAAGCTCCTGCAGCTCATTCTCGACCGCAACCGGCGCAAGTTCTACGATACGGTCTCGCGCCAGTTGGCGGACGTCGTGTACGAGGGCGAGTGGTTCGGCCCCCACGCCGGGGCGCTCATCCAGGTCACCGAGGCCATCGCCCAGCACGCCACCGGGACGCTGAAGGTGGGTCTATACAAGGGGAACATCCGCTTCATCGCCGCCACCGATGTGCCGTACAGTCTGTACGACGAGGAAGGCGCGTCGATGGAGAAGGTCGGCGAATTGAGTCACGGATGGTCGCAGGGGTACATGGAGATCGCGGATTACGTGGCGCGCGGGATGGCGGCCGCCGGGCAGACGCGCAAGCCGTAGCGCCACACAGCGGGACTGCACGCCGATGACGCACGTGCCAGTGCTACGCAAGGGAATCCCCTACCGTAGCCTCAACACGTACACGATGCCGCACGTCGAGACGGGCGAGCCGGTTGCCGAGGTCAGCCAGGCGAACCGCGGGCTGGTCGCGCGCGACCTCGCAGACGCCGCTGCCAACAGGCGCGCCCTCGAACGGATAGGCATCCGCGACATCATCGACATGTGCGGACGCGCCGCGCGCGCCTTCATGCAGGACACGCTGCCACTCGGTGACGAGTCGCAGTCTCCCGAGCAGTACGTCCGCCAGCTCTCGTCTACCACCGGCATGCCCGAGGCCCTGTGCCGCGCGAACATGGACAAGATACGTCTCGTCCTGGACGAGATGGAGGCGGTGCTGGGCGGCCTGACGCGTGGACTCGACCTGGACATCATTGAGGCAGGATGGGGCGAGCAGGACGGCCGCAAGCTGAGCTATGTCGCGCAAGCAGACGCTCTCGGCGCCGTCTTGCCGAGTAACTCGCCGGGCGTGCACTCGCTCTGGTTGCCAGCCCTACCGTTGCGTATTCCGCTCGTGCTCAAGCCCGGAAGCGGCGAGCCGTGGACGCCCTTCCGCATCGCGCAGGCGTTCATGGCCGTGGGATGTCCCCCCGAGGCGTTCGGCTTCTACCCCAGCGACTACAGCGGCGCCACGGAGATCCTCCTGCGCTGCGACCGCACTATGCTCTTCGGCGGCGCTTCCACCGTGAAGCCGTGGGAGGGCGACCCACGCGTGCAGATCCACGGCCCCGGATGGAGCAAGATCTTACTCGGCGACGACTGCGCCGACCGATGGGAGGAATACCTCGATGTCATGGTCGAGTCGGTCTGCGCCAACGGCGGCCGCTCCTGCATCAACGCCTCGGGAGTGTGGACGCCGCGCCACGGCCGTGAGATTGCCGAAGCCCTGGCTGACAGGCTGGGGGCCGTACAGGCCAGACCCCTCAGCGATCCAGACGCGAAGATCGCCGCCTTCGCCGATCCCAGGGCCGCCGAGAGCATCTCGGAGATGATCGACGGCCAGCTCGCGGTCGATGGCGCCGAGGACGTGACTCGGCGTGTACGGCCGAATCGGTTAATCGAATCGAACCGTTGCGCGTTCCTGAACCCAACCGTCATATGGTGCGAAGACCCGACGCATCCCCTCGCGAGCGTCGAGCTCCTGTTCCCGTTCGTGAGCGTGGTGCAGGCGCCGCAGTGCGAGCTGCTGGGCCGCATTGGCCCAACCCTCGTGGGCACGGCGATCACCGAGG
>NYZG01000269.1 GCA_002687025.1 Candidatus Poribacteria bacterium | reverse complement strand
TGGGTCGATCAGGGGAGGAACGGAGGCGGCGTTGAGTTCGAGGCGGCCCGCGCCATCGCCCCGGACGAAGACGTGCTGGAGGTGGAGCAGATCACGACGATGGCGTGGGTCTTCCCCACCGAGATTTGGGATCAGGCTCAGTGCCACAACTGGGGCAACATGATCTACCAGAAGTCCGGCGCCAGCGACGATTCCGTGGAATTCGTGCTGCTGGGCGGCGACGGGGCGTGCTTGTATATCAACTCCGGGCCCGGCGGGAAGGACCGCATGGGGCCGTTCAACGGCGCGGATGTCGACAACAGCCTCGTGCTCCCGGACCTAGGCATCGCCGAGGACGAGTGGACGCACGTCGCCGCCACATTCAGCGGCGAGGTGCTGGCCCTCTACGTGAACGGCCAGTTGGCCGGGGAGAAGGACATCGGAGGCGCGAACCCGTCGATCGTCATGAACGACAACGAGAACCAGATCGGCGGCCGCGACCACAACGCGTCCTGGTTCGTGGGGGTGATGGACGAGTTCGCGATGTTCAACCGCGCGCTGGACGAGCAGGAGATCCAGCAGTGGATGGACCTCGCCTTCGCCGTCGATCCGCGCGGGCGACTCGCGACGATGTGGGGCCGCGTGAAGGCCGAGTAATCCCGCTCACTGCGGCGCGGCAGAAGCGTGTGCCACGCCGCAGATCCAGGAGGCATCGCCGTGCCGACCGCCCGCCGCGTGTTGGTGACCGGAGCCACCGGCCAGATCGGGTACATGACGTTTCGCCGGCTCCTCGATCAGCCGGAGGAGTACGACGCGTGCGGGCTCGACCGAACGCGCGACGCCTCCGAGCGCGTGCCCGACTCCTGGGCGCTCGACATCCCAGACGACCGGTTCCGCGTGTGCGACATCTCGGATTACGCGCAGGTCCGCGAGGCGGTCGAGGGCATGGACGTCGTCGTGCACCTCGCCGCCGACCCGGGCAGCGGCGACTGGGAAAGCCTGCTCACGAGCAACGTCATCGGGACGTATAACGTGTTCGAGGCGTGCCAGGACGCCGGGGTGCGTAGGATCGTCGCGGCAAGCAGTATCACCGTGTCTCAAGGGCATCGCGCGCGTGAGCCGCATCGCGCGATGATGGAACGCCGTCACGAGGATGTCCCAGGGGACGCGCCGCGCGTCACGGTGGACATGCCCGCGGAGCCGCGTGGCATCTACGCGTCTACCAAGGTGTGGACCGAATCTCTGGCGCGAACGTACTCCGCGCGTGGCGGGCTCTCGTGTCTGTGCGTGCGTATCGGGCAGGTCGAGCGCGACCGTCCGCGGCCGCCACAGGGGGCCGACATCTACGTCAGCCAGAGAGACATCGTCCAGATCCTCGAGCGGTGCATCGTCGCGGACGAGGGGCTGATGTTCGGGATATTCTACGGAGTATCGAACAACGACCTGCGATGGATGGATATCGAGACGGCGGGCGACGTAGTCGGCTACATGCCGCAAGACCGGGCCGAGGACGGCCACGACTACGACGGCTGACGCTCCCGCGATCAGTCGGGCGACGCCACCAGCGCCACGATCCGCGTCTCGCCGGGCGGGACGGTCAGCCCGACGACACCGTCAACGACGGCCAAGGCGTCGCCCTCGACCCATTCGCTCGCGGCGTGGATTCCCCCGTTGCGTAGGGTGATTCTCACGTCGCGCGTCTGCGTCGTGTCGAGACTCACATGCGTCATACGCCCCTTGGTGACGCCGTACGAATTCACCAGCCCTACTAGCCAGCCACCCGATGTGCGGTTGACGAGGTATTCGACATCTCCCTCAACACGCACCGGCAGGTGAGACCCGACCAACCCCTCCAGAGTCTCGCGAAGGCTGGTCATGAACTCGCGTTCGTACGGCTCGTAGGTGAGACCCGCCTTGCGGCTCCGCAGCGTCTCCTCGCTCGCGCCCCAATGAGGCGGGGTGAACCATCTCACGGTGTCCATCGGATTCGGCAGGCGCTCGGGCGGCGTCCCGTAGCGCGGCGCCAGTCCGTCCGGTAGGTCGTGGTCGTAAGTTGCGAACAGCTTGCCGCCCGCGTCCACATACTCGCGAAGGCGCTCGACCATGCCACCCTCCAACCGATGCGGCCCTACCAGGAACAGAGCGGGGTACGCCGCCAGCATCTCGGCAGGCGCGTCGCTCAGGAGGGTGTCAAACGTGTCGCCGTAAGGGGATGCCACGAGGCGACGGTTGGACAGCTCCTCGTCCACGCCGGGGAGGAAGTCGAGGTACATCGACCGGGGGAACGCGACCTCCCAGAAGAGGGATATCTGCCGATCCGCCCACGTAGGCTCCAGGACATTCCACGGGCCAGGCTGCGTGAGGGGGAAGCCGTTGAAGCCGGCGGTCTCGTCGAGCATGACGGCGAACGGGGTGTATGGCGTCCCGATGTCTGGATGCTCTGTGATGAGCCGCATGAACCGTTGCGCGCGCTCGCCTATGGGCGACAGCGGCACACGCTCGTCGGCCGGCTTCCCCCAGTTCTCCGCCTGCGTGCCGGTAAAGAAGTTCTGCTGGCAGTTCTCGGGACACACGATTGCCGCGCCCGCGAGCCACGCGACGTGCCACATGCGCGCCAGGAGCGACGGCGCGTGGCCGCCGTTGGGTATGGCGATGCCGCCCTTCGAGATGCCCTCCAGCACCGCGGCCTCGTCGAGCTGGTGGGGTGTGTCCTCGTCCTCGCCCTCCTCGAACAGCGGGATCGTGCCGCCATACCACTGCGACATCTGCACGTAGAAGGGCAACGCGTTCTGCCGCGCGGCGCCTCTCAGGAAGGCGATCTGCGCCTGCATGGCGATGATGTTCTCGCCGACTTCGAGACCGATGAGATCGCCCGCCCACCGCGCCCCATACGGCGAATACCACGAATGACCCGTGAGCGTGTAGAACGGGATGCCGTCGGGCATCGGGGCGTTCGAGTGCGCGCGCAAGCGGCGCCTGCCGTCGAAGAACTCGCGGAGCCAGGCGTGGCACTCCTCGCGGGTCGCGCCCTCGGGCTTCACGTTCCACGCCCACTCCGTGGCGGCGGACTCGGCCGGGTGCGCGAAGTCAGGATCGTCCCAGGTGGGTGTCAGGAGTTGCTGCTCGCGCGCCTCGTGCGCCGCGCGCTGGTACGCGTCGTTCCACGCGCCGCCGTAGCTGATGAAGACGAACGGGTAGTCGCCGTACGTCCGCAGACGCCAGGGGGACGCCCGGAGATCCTCGTGCGTGGGGGTCGAGGCGGCGGCGAGGCACACGATCGTGAGGAGGGCCATTTGCGGTGTCCATGACGGCGCGCGTGAGACGGCGCGCGAGTCTAGCATCGCGCCCACGCCGCGGCAACGCGCGGGCCCCGTCGTACCACACACCCAACGCCCATGTGGGTGTGCGCCGAGGTCGCGGCCGTATGGGATCTCCGCCATGCCGCCGATTCTTCCGTCGGCCGGTCACTCCTATGGGGAATGCGGCCCCGATGGGCGACCAGCGCGTCGCCAGTTTGGGGCCGCGCGAGCTGAGTTGCGTGGCGCCGGGCCTTGGGCGCTCAGTCCGGCCTCGTGGCCGTGACATAGGCGTACGGCGCATCGGTAACACCGGAAGCGAAGTCGGTGGACGTTCTCCGCGGGTTGAGCGCGATCCACTCTACCTGGCCCGGCTCAACATCCAAGCGCAGGACGGTGACGTCCACATCGTCGCGGATGACGCGGATGCCGGAGGCCCCTGCGGCGGCCTCCAAGTCGCTGCGGTACGCGCCTTCGGCCCCGGGGTTGGGGTTGTTCGTCGTCGCCCGAACCCGGTGAGGCAAGTGGGGAAGCAGCACCTGTGTGAAGCTGAGTTGCTGCCCGGGCTGGGCGCCACCCTCCCGCACATAGCACAACTGGGTCGGACAGGCTTCCGTTCTGGGGTCTGTCGTGAACCGATCCACCACGTGCAGTTGGGCGTTCGCGCGCGGCGCGAACCATGCGAGAAGATCGGCCGGGGCGTCTTCATGCTCCTGCGCCCATTGTCCCCGACGGGGCCGCTGATGAACGTGTTCGCCCAGTGGCCCCCGACCTGAGGCCCGACGTTGTGCGTGTTCCATATCGGCGAGACGCGAGCGGAGAAGCGTTCCTCGAACGTGATGGTCTCGCGCGACGCCAGAAACCGGTTCTTGGCAAAGACGAACTCGCGCTCGTACGACACGGGCAATCCGTCCGCATTCTCGACGCGAAGTCGCGCGAACGTCGCCGTCGGCGTTTCCTCGAAATACGCCACACTCGAGCGGATGTCGGGCAACGCGCCCTGTCGCCAATACTCGTCGATGTGCATCTTGTCCGCGTGGAGCCGGGACGCCACGGAACCCTCCAGGTCCTCGATCTGTATCCGGTTCTCCGGTGAGTCTCCTCTGCTCGTGACGATCTGGGCGCAAGGGGCGCCCCACCGGTTCATCCCCATGATCCCGCCGGGATTCGCCGAGAAGCTCGTCGGATGCAGTTCCACGAGCGCGAGCAGGTCACCCGGATTCCAGCCACTGCGCAATACCAGCTTGTCCGGCCACTCCTTGCCGGTCATATGCCAACTGCAACAGATGCGGCCGCGGCTTGCGTGCGGGTCGGCGCCACCGATAAGCCGCTCGGCGATGGCTTTGTCGGTGTGCGGAACCCGCGCGGCTTCCATGCGCCTGCTCCACAGGGAGCCGGCGTCTACCTGCTTGCCTACGGTAGCGTCGCCATCACACATGCGGTCGTGTATCCCGACCAGGGCCTCGCGCGGTTCGCAACGGCCATCGGCGCCGGCCTGCTGCTGTTCCTGACTTGCATGACGACTGGGATCCTCCTTGGGATACTCGTGCAAGACCGACTTCGGGCGTTTGGCTCCGCGCTGGTGGTGTGGGCCGTCTTCGCGTTTCTGTTGGACGCGGCGCTGCTGGCAGCGCTCACTGTCGCCTCATCGCCGAACGACATCAGCGTCGGCACGCACGGTCACAGCGAGCTGGCCACGCACTCGGACCATATGCGCGACGCCAGTGACAACGGCCCACCGGCATCTCCCGCAATCGCGTGGCTCATGGCGCTGAATCCGGTCGATCTGTTCCGCCTGACGGTCGTCGCGCCCAACTCGGCGTACACATCGGGTGGCGCGCCGCGCCTGGCCCCGGTTGCGACGGCCGGGATGTGGGCTCTGTGGATCGGCATCCCCGCCGCTATCGGTCTGTACCGTTTCCGCAGGATGCACATCTCGTAGCGGAGGAAGGTACTCGCTGCGAGACTCCAGATGCTGGCTGTGGAGCCCGGTAGCAGGGATCGACGAGGAATCTGTGCGCCATTGAGTGGAGCTGCGCCCTGCCACACCTGCTCGGAGGCCGAGGCAGGCTAGTAGCGAACATGCACGCCTTCGCCGGCCACGCCTGCTGAGTGCGTCAGAACGTGTCCGGCCCGTAGTATCGGTAGGTGAGCCGCGGGCAGAGCGCCTCCAATACGGCTGCAGCGTCTTCCGTGAGATCGTCCGGCCGCGTCACCAACGAGGCGGCGTCTATCTGCCCGAAGACCAGTTCGATGGTCTGCGCGTGCGTCCCATGCAGCGTGATCGCGGGAGGGCCTGCGTCCGGCACACGCGTCACGGACCCGTTCGCGCATCTCAGGTCCACGTTCCCGACGCCGGATTGCAGCCGCACGACGCCGGTCCAACCCGCGCCCGGAGAGGCCGCCAGGCGCTCATTCATCCTCGGCAGCAGCTTGTCGAGCAGCGCAGCCGGCTGGACGATGCAGTACATGGTCGGCCCGCGCTGCCCGTCCGGGTCACACCCGAGCTGCTCGACACCGCACCCGAGCTCCTCGATACCGGGCAACAGTTCCTCGCTGCTGTGCAGATACACGCGTTCCACGGCCGACGGCGCCCGACGGACGACATCCGCGACAAGGGCGCCGGCTGCATCCTCGGCGCCGGGCAGGTAGCCGATCTCCTCAATGCGCTTGCTATCGTTGTCATGGAGGTACGCCACGACGCGCCCATCCACGACGGCGACGTGGTAAGAAGCCAACCGATCCGAGTGGTACGTCCAGTACGCGGCGTTCCGCGCCACGGGGCCCGCGTCGCCGCGATTGGTGACATCGTATATCTCGCGTACGGCCGCAAGGTCGTCGTCGGCGCGCATGGGCCGCACGGAGCCTCGGAACGGCGGGGCCGCGACTTCGTTGGGCACGATGATGTCGTGCGCGACGCCGTGCTCGAACGAGCGCCATCCCAGCCGTTCGTAGTAGCCGTGGATGCCGGTGTACAGCAGTGATATGTCGTGCCCGCGGCCCTCGATGTAGTGGATCGTGTCGCGCAGCACTGCCGTGTTGTAGCCGTGATGTCGGTGAGACGCGCGCGTGCACACCCCTGCGAGGCCGCCCATACTGAGCAAGGAGCCGTCGACGTAGATCGGCCGAGGCATGACGGCGACGGTGCTGACGACCACGCCGTCGATCAGACCCACGCGCAGGTCCTCCAACGACGCAAACGGATCATCGTGGGCGGTATGGAGCACTTCCTCGCGGATGGCGTCGTATTGGGCGTCATCGCCGTAGGCGAACGCTTCGCCGATACACTCGGCCGCCGATTCCAGGTCGGCCTCCGTCGCGGCGCGCACTTCCAACACTCTCACGTCCTTCCGTCGTGCGCGGCGGCACTCGTCGGCGCGCCACCCGCGGATGCGCGTCAGCGCGCTGGGCGACGGCCGACATCGCTCGGCCGCCCACCGAAGCCGCGACCTCCCTGCCCACGCTGGCGCGAGAGGCCGCGGCGTTCCTATCCATCGCCCGTGACGACGGCTATTCGACTTCCCTGCGGCTCCAGATGCCGTTGTTCTCGTGCCACGTGTAGCGCGCGACGCCGTCCTCCTTGTGCACGTGCAACTCCGTCATCACCAGGCCTTCGTCCGCGTCGGCCATGAAGAAGTCGACGTCGTACATCTTCCCGTCGGTCGCCTTGAAGTCCGAGCAGGCGAAGTACACGCCGTCGCCCAGGGTCGCGAGGCGCTCCTCGTGGACCTTGTCCAGGTTCAACGTGAGTTGGACGCCTGCTGTCACGTCGTCGATGTGGAAGTGGCCGCCTTGCGCTTTCGTGACGTCCTCAATGTGCGCCTTGATCGCGACGGCTAGGGCTTCCTTCGTCAGCGGCCCGGCGGACGCTTCCTCGTCCTCGTCCTCGTCCTCGTCCTCGACGTCGTCGCCATCCTCCGGGTATTCGTCGCAATCCTCCTCGTCTTCATCTTCGTCTTCGTCGCCTGGGTAGGCGTCGTCATCGTCGTCGTGTGTCGGGCGCGCCTTGTGGATCTGCGGCACGTCCAGGGCCACCAGCAACCGATGAGCGTACTCCCAGCCGACGTCGTCGGTCAGGATAGCGATCTTGCGCGTGCCGTGATGGAACGCGATCCGCGAACCCGCAGGCAGGAACTGGTCGATCACGCGCGCGACCTCTTCGTCGCCATGCTCCAGCGCGACGACTTCGAGCCGCGCCCCGGCGAGTTCGACTCCGTGCCTGGCGTGGCCGACGGGATGCTCTTTGGGATGCTCCGGCGCGTGCTCCTTCGGATGCTCTTTGGGATGTTCCTTGGCCGCCGCGGCGTCCGTCGCCTTCTCATCGCCCGCAAGGGCCGAGGGAATCGCGATCAAGAGAGCCGATATACCGGCGGCCATAGCGACCGCGGCTAGCTTCGTCAGTGTCATTCGCAACGTCCTTCCGTATAACCACATGAGCAGTGTTGGGCAGCGCCGTCGCAGTATGCCACGCGCCCTGTGGGCGTGCCAGCGACGCGACATCGGGCCGGGTCTACGTCAGGCATTCGCGCATGAGGGCGAGATACCGCGCGCAGGTGGCGCGCATATCGCCCTCTTGCTTGTCCTGTTCTAGAGACACGTAGCCGCGGTAGCCGACATCCCGCAACGTGTCGACGATCGCCGCGAAGTCCATCACCCCCTCGCCGACGTGCACGAAGCTCCGCACGAGGCCGTCGATGTCGCGCATGTGCACGTTCATCAGCTGTGACTTCGTCTTATGGATGGCCAGCGGCGGGTATTCGCGCTGACTGAGGGTCCACCCCACGTCCATGTTGTACCCCAGATCGGGGTCGCCGACGGCGTCCCACAGTCGCAGGAAGGAGGTGGCGTCCGGGATCATCGTGTGCGTGTGGTGCTCGATGGTGAAGCGCATGTCATACGACTTCGCACAGGCGAGACACGCCGACGTCGCCTCGATGTACGCCGCCCACACCTCGTCCCAGTCGAAGCCCTCGGCGATGTCGATGTGGAACTTCTCGTCGGGGCCCGCGTCGGGCAGGTCGTAGTGGCGCGGCAGGTAGTCTACGGGGCCGCTCAGCGCTACCGGCCAGGGGGCGACGATGTTGATGATCGGCGCATCGAACATCCGCCCGATGCGGCATCCTTCCTCGAAGTGGCGGAGGCTTTCCGCCCGTTCGTCTCGATCCGCGCTCGCCAAACCCGCGACCACCGGCTGAAACAGCACGAACTGAGACACCTCCAGCCCGTGCCGGCCCAACTGCCCGCGGAGAGTGTCCACGCGCGCGTCTGTCCAGTACCCGTTGACATCCTCGCGGGCCAGGAGTATCAGTTCGAGACCATCGAATCCAAGCTCACCTATGATGTCGATGGCTTCGGACGGATCGGCGCCGGGGGCGAACGTGTGGAAACACCAGCTCAGGCATCCGACCTTGATGTCGGCGCCGAGTGCGACGTCGGACGTGCTCATTGGAGGGTCTCCGCATGTGCCGGTCGGAAGATGGGCGACATCCACCGCGCGAGAGTATGCCACGAACGGCGCGCCGACAACGACTGCTGCCGGTACTCGTGATGGCTGTGACGGCCGCCATCGCGACGGCTGAACCGGTCGCCGATGATGGGGAGTCCGAGATGTACCAGACGCCGGGCTCGGTCGACAACCTGCCCGTCTTCTACCGGGACGTCGCGGGCCGACTCGACTTCCCCTTGTCGTGGCTTTCTGGCGCCCACGCGGAGTTCGGCGAGTGGCGTCAGGCCGCTCAGGCCCAAGCCATCGACTGCCTTCTGGCTCCGCCGCCGACTTCCCCATACGACGCGGTCACGATCGCCGAGGAGGATCGAGGCAGCTACGTCGCGCGGAAGCTCTCGCTGAACATCACGGGGGACAGCCGTGTCCTCGCGTACATGCTCGTCCCCAAGGGCGACGGCCCGTTTCCCGGCGCGCTGCTGCTCCACGATCACGGCGCGCGCTTCGACATCGGCAAGGAGAAGGTCATCCGTCCGTGGGATGTCTCGGAACAGCGCGCCGCCTCGGCCAAGGAGTGGGTCGACGGCTCCTACGGCGGCCGATGGATCGGCGACGAGTTGGCCAAGCGAGGCTACGTGTGCTTCTCCACGGACGCGCTCAACTGGGGCGACCGAGGAGGAGGAGGCTACGACGGTCAGGCGATGATCGCCGCGAATCTCATGCACCTGGGCATGTCGTTCGCGGGTCTGATAGCGCATGAAGACATGCACGCCGCGGAGTTCCTCGCGGAACGTCCCGAGGTGGACGCGACGCGCGTCGGCGCGATGGGACTGAGCATGGGCGCGTTCCGCACGTGGCAGGTCGCCGCGCTCTCGGATCACATCGCCGCCGGCGCGGCCATATGCTGGATGGCCACCGTGAAGGGACTCGTGACGCCGGGGAACAACCAGGTCCGCAGCCAGTCCGCGTTCTCGATGCTGCACCCGGATCTGTTCAACTACCTCGACTACCCGGACGTGGCCAGCATCGCCTGCCCCAAGCCGCTGCTGATCTACAACGGGCTGCGTGACGGACTGTTCCCCGTCCCATCTGTTCGGGACGCCTACGCCAAGATGCACGCGGTGTGGGAGTCCCAAGGGGTGGCCGATCGCCTCGTGACCAAGCTCTGGGACGTGCCGCACGAGTTCAGCGTGGCGATGCAAGATGAGGCATTCGCGTGGCTGGCGGGTAGCCTCGACGACTGACCCGCCGACCTACTTCAGGACCGTGAGCCGGCGCCGCTGGCGGCCCTCGTCGGTTGTCAACTCGGCGAAGTAAGCGCCGCCCGCGACGACTTCGCCCTGACCGTTCCGGCCATCCCAATGGGCCGCGCGCCGCCGCGCGCGATACGCGCCTGCCGGCCGGTACCCGAGGTCGATACGCCGCACGACCGACCCGCCGACGTCGTACACGGTGACGGTGACGTGTCCGCCGTCGCTCAGTTCGAAGGGCAACCACGTCTCGGGGTTGAAGGGGTTGGGGTAGTTCGGCAGTAGTCGTGTCTCACGCGGCCGCGACGCGTCGAGAAGGCGTTGCAGGACATCGACCCCGTGGCGATACTCGGCGGCTCCGGCGCCGGCATCGCGCGCCAGGCGCAGCCATGCCTCTATCGACTCCCTGTCGCCCGCGCGCGGCAGCTGCGGGGCTGCCGCGACACCCGCGGATGTCTCCCCGAAGTGCGACGCCACAGTGACCAGATCCACGATGGTGACGCGCCCGTCGTCGTTGGCGTCTCCGGGGAGACCCACGCCGGCCGCTCCGAACGCGGAGGCCACCGTCACCAGGTCGATGATGTCGACCTTGCCGTCGCCGTTCACGTCCCATGGCGGCGCCGACGCGACGACGACCGGGCCGATCCGGTAACGTCCTGCGTCGTCCCGGCCTTCCATCGCGAGGAAGAGCGGCGCATCGGCGGCGTCCGGGCCGCGGATGGGCAGGGCCAGCGTGTGCTCGCCGGGGCGTAGCGTCGACGCGTCCGGCATGCGGACATTCGCCGTCACGATCCGCGTCCCGGGGAGCCAGTTCCGGGGATCCCACGCCGGGCCGTCGGGGGCGACCTCAAAGACGCTCTCCCCCGCCTCGTTCACGAGGGACACGACGGCCTCCCACGGATGGTAGAACGGCGCGCTGCCCTCGTTCACGACCGCTGCGGCGACGGCGAACTCCGCGCCTGCCGTCACCGGCGACGAGTACTCGACAGTCGCAACGCGAAACCGATACCCGAGCTGCTTATGCAACGCCTCCGCCTTCGCGAGGAGGCCGCCCTCAGCCTCCAGCAGGGCGGCGCCCGCAGGGCCGACGAACGACCAATGCGTCGCCCCAATGAACGCCAGCGTCGCGTCGAAGCGATCCGCCATCGATTCGAGAGCGCCTTCCGTCCCACCGCAGAACTCGCCGCCGATAATTCCTCGCTTGTATTGCTCGGGCACGAGCTGCGGCGAGATGCGGTCGAGTGACTCGATGTACCACTCGTTCCCGTCGAGGGGGCCGAGGCAGTCGTTCCGAATTCCGTGGCCGCGCTCGGCCATGTACGCGGTCGCGAAGTCGTCGTCGAACGGGATCACGAGCCGTGTGTCGGGGAAGGCGCGCACGTACGCTTCGAGGATTCGCTGCTTCGTCCCTTCGGAGCCCGCGAGGTGAGGATTGAGGTAGACGTGCCACTCGCCCCAGATGCCGTACGTCCCGACATCTACCCACGCGACGCGCGGATCGCCGTTGTACCGCTCCCCGATCGCGGCGATGACTCTGTCGTGTTCGGCGAGGAAGATGGGGTCGTCCCAGTCGGGCGCTTTTCCCGTGCCGCCGTCGATCTCGTATTCGCGCAACGCGACGCCCCCATCGACGAGCCACGACGGTACGTCCACGTCATCGCCAGACCACGGATCGGCGACCTTGAACCGGAAGCCGACGCGTCGGCCCAGCGCGAGATGCTGCGCCCAGTCGTTTTCGAGGGCCTGCCAGCGGAACGCCTCGGCCGCGTCCGGCTCCAGCCGACGCCATGTCACGTCGTCGTAGAAAAGGGACTGCGGCACGGCCGGCGCGGCGTAGAACGTGTCCGCGTACGGCGCGATGCCCTTGTACGGATTCGGGAGCGGATCGTCTATCGGGACGAGGTTGACGTCCCGCGCCTCGGCGGAAGCGAATAGGAGGCATGAGAGCCCCACGGCAGTCAGAAGCGCCTGCATCGAGCTACGTCTCCGCACGGTCTTGCTGTGTCCCGCTCCCCACGTCGTGATCGGCGCTTGCTGTATAACATCCCCGAGCAGCGCAGCTCTAGGATAGACGGCGCGGCCGGGGCGGCCTCGCGACGGCACGCCCGCGGGTAGCGCGCGCCCACTGCCACGACGTAGGCTACCCCTGCACAGACCGACACGCGCTCCGGCGCGCGCAAGGGAGCATCGATGCCGCTTACGAACCTGATCGGCGAGGAGGGGTATGGCCGCGTCGTGAAGGGCCGCCACGGATACTTCCTCTACAACGCCCACGACATCTACGTGGGTCGGTCGGTCGCGGTCTACGGCGAGTACAGCGAGGGCGAGATCGCCCTGTTCTCGCAGATATGCGCCCCCGGCGACACCGTGGTCGAGGCCGGCGCCAACATCGGCGCGCACACTGTGCCGTTGGCCCGCATTGTCGGACGGCAGGGCGCCGTGTGCGCCTTCGAACCGCAGCGCCTCGTGTTCCAGAACCTGTGCGCGAACGTGGCGCTGAACTCCCTCGAAAACGTGCGATGCTACGAATTGGCGCTGGCTGCCGAGGGTGGCCATGCCCACCTCCCGAGCGTGCGCTACGACGCCGACGGGAATTTCGGGGGCGTCGCGCTCAGCGAGGAGCCCACGGAGCACAGTCTCCCGGCGAACGTGGTCACTCTAGACGACTTCCTGCACATCCCCAGGATGCGGCTGCTGAAGGTCGATGTCGAGGGGATGGAGGCCGATGTGCTGCGCGGCGCGGCGCGGACAATCGAGCGCACACGGCCGCTCATCTACGCGGAGAACCACCGCCCCGTCGCCGGTGAGGCGCTCGTCACGCTCATCCTGGACATGGGGTACAAGCCGTATTGGCATGTCGTCCCGCTGTTCAGCCCGAAGAATCACGCGCGCGTGACGGAGAACCTGTTCCCCAGCATCAACTCAATCAGCGTGTTCGCCGTCCCTGTTGACATGGACGCGCGCGTGGTCGGCTTCACGCCCATCGCCGACCCGGCGGATCACCCGTTGCGTGACGGCTTGGAGTTGCGCCACCTGCACAGTAGCGTGTACCACTTCTCGCAGGAGAGTCGACCGAACGCCGACTGACCGGCGCGCGGCGCGCCGCGGAGGCAGACATGAGTGATGGAACCCGAGCGCGCGTCCTTGGTCTCGCCACGCGCGGCGAATTGACGATACAGCAGGTCGACTACCTGCTCGGGCGCGTCGACGAGATGTCCGCGGCCGACGCGGACCTTCTCATCCGCGCGTTCCTGGCCGAGAACTCCGCCGAACCGGGCGAGAGCGCCTCCGAGCCGGGCCCAAAGCGTGAGGGCGCCCGTGAGCGCGCGCGCAAGCCGGAGGGCATCGCGGAACGCTTCAAAGGGTTCGCCAACCGACTGAAGGGCATGTCCGCCGAGGATCTCAAGCGGACACTGAACGAGGAATACCTGGGCATCGATCGGAACCCCCGATACACGCCGGACGAGAAGGTCCGGCGCGTGATAAACGTCACCGCCGTCGCGTGCGCGGGGGTGACGATGCAGCCGATCCCGTTGGTGGACTTCCTGCTGTTCACGCCGCTTCAGTGCATCATGGCGTCGAAGATATCCAACATCCGCGGCGTCCGCGTCGCGAACCAGGACGCGACGATGGAGTCGCTCAAGACGTGCATGGGCGCCGTGGGGCTCAGCATCCTCTCGCAGTCCGCGGGGGCAAGCCTGCTCAAGGCGGCGGCGCCGGGCATTGGCGGGCTTGTTTCCGGCCCATTGATGTACGGCCTGACCTACGGCGTCGGCCGGGTGATGGACCTGTACTTCACCGACCGCGCCGCGGGCCGCACGACCCAAGACGCCGACCTACGCGAGGCGTTCCGCAAAGGGCGCGACGAAGGCGAACGCGCCAGGCCGA
>NYZG01000268.1 GCA_002687025.1 Candidatus Poribacteria bacterium | reverse complement strand
CGGAATCCATCGCGACAAGCAACTGCCCCAGTTCCACGGCGAGACGTTCGCGGACTGGTTCCGCAAGGGCGCGCCTCAAGGCTCCGGCGAGAACGGCGACGTCGTCCTGTTCAACTCGTGCTTCGTGAACTACAACGGCCCGGACATCGGCCGCGACGTGGTCGACGTGCTGGCGCGCAACCATCTGCGGATACAGCTCGGGGGCGTCGCGTGCTGCGGCATGCCGGCGCTGGACGCCGCCGACATGGACTTCGCGAAGACCCAGGCGCGCAAGAACGTCGAGGCGCTCTATCCTCTTGTCGAGCAGGGCCTGCCAATCGCCGTCGTGAACCCGACCTGCTCACTCATGCTGCGCCGTGAGTACCCCGAGCTCCTGGCGATTCCCGGCGAAGGTGAACTGACGCGCAAGGCGACGGCCGTCGCGGAGAATACGTACGACATTGCGGAGTTCGTGTATCTCAAGCTGCACCGCGAGAAGAAGCTCGACCTGGCCTTCCGGTCGACGCCCGGTCCCATCGCCTACCAGGTTCCGTGCCACCTGAAGATGCAGAACATCGGCTTTCGCTCTCGGGACCTCATGCGACGCATCCCGGACGTGAAGGTGAAGCTCGTAAGCGAGTGCACCGGCCACGACGGCACGTTCGCGATGAAGGTCGAGCACTACGACGAGTCGATCGAGGCGGGCCAACGCGCGTTCGACGGTATGAGGAAGGCCGACGCGGAGATCTGGGCGACCGATTGCCCCATGGCCGCGATTCAGTTAGAACAGCACGCTGGGAAGAAGGCGTACCACCCGTTCCAAATCCTCGCGCGCGCCTATCGCGAGGACGGATTCCCGACAAAGATCGAAGCCACCGAATAGCGGAGGACCGCCATGGAGATCCTGACACGCGACGATCTGATGACGTACGCGGAATACGAAGTGGCGCGACCGGAGGTGCGCCGCGCGATCATCGCCATGAAGCGGGATCGCATCGTCGAGGTGGGCAGCAACTCGACGTGGCACTTCGAGAACCGCGACATCATGCGCTACCAGATCCTGGAGATGATCCGCTGCGAGGCGATGACCGAGCCCAAGGCGATCGACGGGGAGTTGGGGGCGTACAACCCGCTGATCCCGCTGACGAACGAGATATCCGTCACGCTGATGTTCGAGTACGAGCTGCGCGAGGAACGCGAGAAATACCTGCCGCTGCTGGTCGACATCGACGAGCACGTGTTCCTGCGGATCGGCGACACCGACCCGATCAGGGCCGTGTTCGATGCCGGACAGATCACGCCGGACAAGGTATCCAGCGTTCAGTACGTGAAGTTCCATCTCACCGACGAGCAGACGGAACTCCTGCGGACCGAAGGCACGGTGCTCCGCGCGATCGTGACGCATCCGCACTACAACACGCAGGCCGTGCTCGGCGAGAACGTCCGTCGGGCCATCCAGGACGATCCTGTCTGACGACGCCTCGCCCCACGACAGACGCTCAGCGGGACCGTATGCCTGTGCGAGTCGGCCACATAGAGTTGTTCGTCACCGATCCCCTCGCCTCGAAGGCGTTCTACGCGGATGTCCTTGGCGGCGAGGTCGTCGCGGTCCAGGGCGATCGGTTCGTGTGGATGAAGTTCGGCGATGTGGAGCTGCTGCTACGTCCCGGCTCGTCGGATGCGCAGGCATCGGCGTATGGCGAGACGCGCGTGGGCATCGTGCTGTACACGGACGACCTGCCCGCGAAGGCGGAGGAGCTGCGCAGTCGCGGTCTCGTGTTCCGCGGCACGGACGGCTCCGACGACTGCATGACCTTCACCGACCCGGACGGGCATTGGTTCATGCTCGTGGACCCGTCCGGTCACGCCTGACAGCCGAGCCGGCGCGCCACATCCCAACGCGTGCAGCCCCGCGTCCCAGCTTTGCCCGAGGTGCGCGTCGATGCGCCGCAGCCCGGGCGTATTCAGTCGCCGCGCCCGTGAACGCCGACAGGACGCGATCGGAGTGTCCGCCGCCGTCAAAGGCGACCGTAGGTCCGAATGCTGCCTTCACCTGCGGGCCGTCGGTTGCGGCTCCGTTGGCAGCAGGATCCAGCACGTCTCGGTCCTGAGGCGCCGAAGTACCTCCGACTGTGTTTCCCACGAGGCCTCGCAACGCGTTGCGCGTCGACGCCGCCACGCCTACCATGTGCCGCGCGAGAGCCGACCACACGGAGGCATCGGGATGCGACTGCGCGTTCGCTACTACCAGGACAGCACGCCCGCGGACGAGGAGTGTCGCGAGTCGGCCTTCATCCGACGCGAACTGGACATGGAACTCCCCGCGAACCGGACGGCGCTGGTGCTGGTGGACATGTGGAACGTGCACTTCATACGCAGTTGGATCGAACGCGCGGAGCGCATCTCCCGCGAGTTCGTGATACCCGCCATCGACGCGGCCCGGGAGGCCGGGTTGGCGATCATCCACGCTCCGTGCCCGGAAGTCGCGATGCAGTACCCCGACCATTTGCCGTCGATTCCACCCGCTCCGCCGCCGCCGGCGCTCGGGCCCGACTGGCCGCCTCGCGAATTCCGAGCCCGCTCCGGCGAATACGCGGCGTACCGCGGCCCCCGCGACCAGCCTCCCGGCATCGCGACGCACTGGGACAAGGTGAAGGGCGACCTAAGCATGTCGCCTCTTGCCGACGTGAGGCCGGACGACACCGTGGTCGCTACGGGACGCGAACTGCATCATGTTCTAGCGGATCGCGGCATATGCCACACTGTGTACGCCGGGTTCGCCGCCAACTGGTGCCTCATGGGCCGCGACTACGGCATCCGCGCGATGTCGCGGTACGGTTACCACATGGTCGTGCTGCGCGACTGCACAACCGGCGTGGAGTTCCCGGACACCCTCGACGATGGCCTCGTCACCGAGCTCGTGATTCGCGAGGTAGAGCAGCAGTACGGTTTCTCGGCGTCTAACGCGGACTTCATGGCGGCCTGCCGCGCCTAACATCGGTCGAGGTAATCGACATGCCCCATGCCCCGCGCCGCCATGCGTTTATGTCATCGGCCGTGATCCTGCTTGTGGCCATCGCGAGCCGCGCGACGGCGATCCCAGCCGTGCGCCGTGTCGATCCGCCCAACGACGGCATCGTCGCAGACGCCGAGATCGATGACGGCGGCGTGATCCACCTCGTGTACGCGTCGCTGCCCGACGGCGTGCAGCAGGACATCTTCTACGTGCGCTCCGAGGATGACGGCGAGACGTTCGCGGACCCGATTCGCGTCAACACAGAAGCCGGACGTGGCTACGCTGGCGGGTTCCGCGGGCCCGACATCGCGCTGGGGGCTGACGGGCGCGTCCATGTCGCGTGGTATACGAACGGCTACCAGGCGAAGCGTCCGGCCGAGGAATGGGGCGTGCACTACGCCTACATGGAAGCCGATGCGGGCGCATTCGTCGCCGAAACGAACATAAACGGACGACCCAGCGACAACTACTCCATCGACGCGAACGGCGCGGGCGAGGTCACCATCGTCTGGACGGCGGGAGACGGCTTCGTGAACCGTTCGCGCGACGGCGGAGCCACGTTCGACGGCGCCGTGCAGATCACGACCATCGACCCGTGTGAGTGCTGCGCGACCCGCGTGCGCTACGCCGACGACGGGATCCTTCACCTCGCGTATCGCGAGAAGGCGGACAACCTGCGGGACATGTACATCGTGCCCATCACGGACTCGCTGGCCGAGCCGCCGCGGGTGAAACTCGACTCGGAGACGTGGGAGATCGCCGCCTGTCCGATGACCGGGTCGTACTTGACGGCGGATCACGGCGGCGCGCATCTCGTCGCGTGGGAGCGGAAGCGCGCCGTCTACTATGGGCGCTTCGCCACGGATGGGTCCCCGTTGGCGCCGGCCGAGGTAGCCGTCACCGACGCAGGGCGCTACCCAGTCGTATTGGCGGCGCCCGACGGCACGACACTCGTCGCGTGGAAGAGCGATGTCGAGTTGAGCTGGCGGCGCTACGACGCGCACGGCGAACCCGCGGACGAAGGCACGACTACCGAGGCGGACAACTTCCACCGCTTCGCCGGAGTGGTGACGCGGGGCGGTGACTTCCTGCTGTTTCCCTGATCGCGCTGGTCCATCGCGCCATGTTCCAGCGGCCTGCCCCACGGGTGGGCCGTTCCCGTGCACTTTTCCTGTAAGACGCCGTCCACCCCGACCCTCTTATGGGTAGATCGGGCGTATGGATAAACATCGAGACTCCATCGCGGTGAGGCGCTGCCTCCGCGGCGATCGGGATGCCTTCGCGGAACTGGTGCGCAGGTACACGGGACTCGTGTTCTCGGTCGCCGTCGGGTGTGGATTGCGCCCGGAGGACGCGGAGGACGCCACGCAGGACGCGTTCATCCTCGCGTTCCGGCGCCTGGCGAGGCTGCGCGAGCCGGACAGCTTTCGGCCGTGGTTGTGCCGTATCGCCGTTCGGCAGGCGCAGGACGTGCGGAACAGGCGGCTACGAGAGGTACCGACAGACATGACCCCGCTGCTGGCGGACGCCGTGGAGCCGAGGCCGGGATACGCGCTGTTCGAGCGGGAAGAGGACAGCCGGCGTATCGTCGGCGATGCTCTCGAGCGGCTGCCCGACACACTGCGCCTTCCGTTCGTGATGCACGAGATCGGCGGCGCGTCGCCCGTGGAGGTCGCCGAGGCGCTGTCCATCACGAGGAACGCCGTGGATCGGCGACTCAACCGAGCGCGCGAGCATGTGCGCGCCCACCTGCGTCGATGTGGACTCGAGGCGGATGCGCTCGACCTGCTGCGCTCGCACGCCGTCACGCTCACGGCCGGCGGCGAGCTCCTGTCGCGCGTCATGGGCGGTCTGCGCGGCGTATCGCCCGAGGGAGCGACCCGCGGCCGAACGTGGGGTCACGAGCACGTCGCGGCGTCGGTCCTGGGACTCGCGGCGATCGTGGGCAGTCTGGGAGGCATGTCGGCCATCCTCCCGTCTCCCTGGGGAACCCTGAAGACCGACCCGTCGTCGGCCGTTACCACGGCGGGGCCGGCGGCCATGACCGTGACGATGGCGCGTGGCCCACGTCCGCAGGTTCGGTTGCTGATGCGGCCGGGCGAGGAACTGTTGGGGTGGCAGGCGGTCGAGCCGGGCCGGAACGCTGGCGTGCCTATCCGAGCGGCGGGGGCCGCCCCCGGGGACGCGGCGGGCGCGGTCACCGCGAACCCGTACGGCATCGTCAAGCCCGTCGACGCGACGCACGGGGAGATCACGCTAAGTGCTCGGATACGCGTGCCGCCTGGTCCCTACAACTCGCAACTCGGCGTCACGCTCGACCACCGACGCGTTGCGCAGCCGCTTCTGTGGAAGGACGAGACGGACACGTGGCACTACCACGACCACGAGGCGGAAGACGCGGCAGTGGCTATCGGCCCCGTCGAGGGGAGGTGGCGCGATGTCATCATCGTCTACCGCACGTGGGCGGGCGATTACGACCTCTACCTCGACGGTCGACGCATCGCGCGGCGCATCGTCCACGGGGCATGGTCCGCCGGCGTGCCGGTGACCGGGCTCTACATGACAAGCGGCCGCGGCGCCGACGGATCTCCGCTCCACTTCTCGGACATCCTGCTGTCCGCCCGCGATGGGGCGTCGATCCGCAACGCACGCCCCGGTAGACCGGTTGCGCCACGCGCTGCGCGCCCGTCGGACCGGATGGCCCTGAACGCGGGCTATCTCGCGGGGCAGGAGCTCGACCCGTTGCAGCCAAGCGTCCGCGTCGCGCCGGGGGCGTCTCTCGACGGCTGGTTGGACATCACGCTAATCAATAGGCACGGCGCCGCCGCGGCGTTCCACGTCATCGAGACGCCCACTTGGGGCGACCACGAGGCCAGCTTCCGCGAGGTCGCCGGGCCGTGGGGGCCCGGTGAGACGCGGCGGGTGCACCGCGTCCAACGGCGCGCCCCCTTGACACCCGGCACGTACCGCCTCGTGGTTGCAGGCGCCGCCGAGACGGCCCCGGCGTACGTCGCGGCCGGGACGAATTGGCCGGTCGGGCGGCCCGCATGGAACGACGGCACCGACATCGCCGGCTGGTCCGACGACGAGATAGACCAGACGCATGGCGTCGGCTCGTTGAGTGCGCCGTGGACAATGGAGCGTGAGGGCGTCGGCCGGGTGGGAGTGGCCGTAGCCGCAGTAGAGGTGGTCGTCGTGCCTCCAGACTGATGTCTGCCGCGAGCTGTTCCTGTGCCGCCCGTACGACGACGACGGCACGTCTAACTGAAAGATAGGTCGCTATGCACATGTATACTAGGCGCCCCTCGACCTCGGCGCTTCTGATCCTCCTGGCGCTTGGGATTCCTCTGAGGGCCGCCGCGCAGACGCTGATGGACACCGTCATCGTGTTCTCGTCGGACCGCGACGGGGACTACGAGATATACTCGGTCCGCCCTGACAACACGGACCTTCGACAGCTAACGACCAACGAATTCGACGATGACGCGCCTGAGGTGTCGCCGGATGGCGCGCGGATCGCCTTCCACTCCAACAGGTCCGGCGACTACGAGGTCTGGGCAATGGATCTCGATGGCAGCAACGCGGTGAACTTGAGCCAAAACGCCGCGGCGGACAAGTTCCCAGCATGGTCTCCCGATGGATCGCGGGTGGCATTCATGAGTACGCGCGATGGCAGTGAGAACATATGGGTAATGGGATCGGTCTCGGGCGACAGCCCGACGGGCGTAACCGCTACAGCGGCGCCGGTACGCAACAGCCATCCAGATTGGTCGCTGACGGGGGAGATAGCGTTTGACTCGGATCGCGCGAACCAAGGATGGCTGTCCATTTGGGGGGCAGCGGAGGACGCGTCCGTATGGTCCGTGCTGCCGCAGTTGGTGAGTGACGAGGAGAGCATGTACGCTGCCTGGTCGGCAGACGGGTCCGCGCTGGCCTACAAGTCCCAAACCCCGAACCCTATCGCGTTGCGGTCGGTGAGTATCGTGGACGGCGTCGCCGGAACGCCCATTTCCGTAGTCGACGGGAACGTGAACCTGTGCGACTGGTCTCCCGACGGCACGAAGATCGTGTACAGCAGCAGCGGCGGCGACATCTACGTCGTGGATGCCGACGGGCAGAACGCGACGCTACTGGAGCCCGGGACCGCCCAGACGTCAGAGAGGTCTCCGTCGTGGTCTCCCTACCTTATCGCGCCACCGCCATCGGTGACGATCGCCGTGCCGACGGCAGATGAGGCGCTCGCGGCAGGTACTACGAGCACGCCTCTCGCCGTGGTGATCACAGACAACGCGGCGCCGGGTCACTGGCATTGGCAACTCGACACACCGTTTGCCGACACCGGTGTTGCCGGAGGGAACCACGTCGACCCAGGTGTGTCGGCCCACGCTATCACCGGCCTTGTGGACGGAGGGGCCTACACCGTCTATGTAGCCCTCGTCACGGATGCGGCGCACGCTCTCGTCGACGCGACGACCAATGCCAACTCTCGGGCCGGTGTGGCGTTCACCGTCGACACCCCGCCCGCGCCGTACGCGGTCACCGTCGGTGACGCGCAGGGGAACGCAGGGCAGGTCGTCCGAGCGTCCATCGAGGTCTACGACCTGACGTCCGGCCTGTACGAGGTGTCCGGCGTGTTCTTGTCACTGCTGTACGACCCCACGCTTCTCACTCCGACGGACGATGGCGCGGGGAACGTGACCGCGGCGTCGGTCGGCCCTATCGTCCCGGCCGCCGGTTGGACGATCGAGCAGAACGTGCCGTCGCCCGGCACGATCAACGTGTCGTTGGCGGGGAACCTGGAGGCGCCGATCACGAATGGGGGCGTCTTGCTGAACGTGGACTTCAGCGTGGACGCCGACGCGACACGCGGACAGACCTCTTCGCTAACGCTGGTCACAGTGGAACTGAACGAGGGACAGGCGCCGTCGACCCCCGTAAGCGGGCTGTTCACCGTGCTGAATCTGCTCTACGGAGACGTGACCGGCAACGGGAAGGCGGGCGCTTACGACGCGGCATGGGTGCTGCAATTCGTCGTCGACTACGCAACCGGTTCGACGAGGCAGTTCCCGGTCGAGACGCAGACGCCCGCGTGGGCCGGCCAGCCGTTGCCCCCCGAGGACGCTTGGGAGGTGGCCGATGTGGACGACAGCGGCGCGCCGCAGGCGGAACCCGCCGACATCATGGCGATAGACGCGTCGCTGATCCTGCAACACGAAGTCGGGTTGATCACGGCCTTCGCCGCGGAAACGGCCGGGGCAGCCGCCCCGCGCCTCCTGGCCTTGACGGGCAGCTACGGGCTGAGCGGCGACGCGACATCGTCTCGACCCAGCGCGCGGTTCACGGTCACGCTGGACGCGTCCGCAGTGGCCGACCTGCGTGCGTGCGAGCTCGTCCTGGACTTCGATAGGTCGCTCCTGAAGCCCGTGGATGTGTCGCTCAGGCACGCGATGTCGGGCGATGGGACGCGCCGTGCGCTGCTGGTTCACCGAGCAGGGGACGGGCAAGTCTCAGTCGCGTTCGCCGCCGCGCGGCCGATTGAGGACGCCGACGCGATCCTCGACATCACGTTCAAGGCCTCGCAGGACATCTGGAAAGTTCGGGAAAGCGCCATCCGTGCGTCCCACCTGCGACTCAACGGGTCACGGATCGAGACGGACTTCGCGTTCCCGTTCCGCATTGAGCCGTTCGCGAATCGCCTGATGGCGAACTATCCGAATCCGTTCAACCCGGAGACGTGGATTCCGTTCGAGCTCGCAGACGCTGCCGACGTGACGATCCGCATCTACGGCCTCGGCGGCGACCTGGTCCGAAGGTTGGAGTTGGGATCGCGGCCGATCGGGGAACACGTCGGAAGAGAGGACGCCGCCTACTGGGACGGCAAGAACGCACGTGGCGAGGCCGTCGCGAGCGGCGTCTACGCCTACGAACTGGCCGCGGGCGACTACCACGCCGTCCGTCGCATGGTTGTAATGAAATGAGCTGACGGGCCCGCCCGTCGCGCAATCGCGTCGGGCAAGAAGCAAGAACACAGGCGCCCTCGTGGAATCCGGTCCGCGAGGGCGCTTTTTCATGTCGCAGACTCCGCGCTCGCCCGTCTTTACAATAGGCGTCATGGCGCAAAAGACCGACCGCGCTCTCGTTACGAGCGCTCTAGGCGGAAATGCCGAGGCCTTCGCCGATCTGGTGGAGAGGTATACCCGAAGTGTGCACGCGCTGGTCTACTCTCGACTTCTCGACCACGGAGACGCGCAGGACGCGACTCAGGAGACATTCCTGCGCGCGTACAGAGCGCTCGGGAAGCTGCGCCACCTGGATACTTTCGAGGCCTGGCTGCACCGCATCGCCCTGTCTTGCGCGTACGACCGCCTGCGCCAGCGCGCGAGAGAAACCGTGACGGACGTGCAAGAGATGCTGGCGGATACCGCAGTGCAGTCGACGGCCATCGAGACGCTCGAACGGCGCGAGGACGTCATGCCGCTCGTGAGGCGCGCCCTGGCCAGCCTGCCAGACGCCCTGCGCGCGCCGCTGCTCCTGCGCTACCTGGGCGACGCGCCCTACGAAGCGATAGGACGACGCCTCCACATCTCGGAGAGCGCGGCGCGGAAACGCGTAGAGCGCGGGATCGCTCGGCTGCGCGAGTACGTCCGTCGGAGTGGCGGCGATCTCTCCGCGCACGATCTGGCCGTGGTGGTCGCGCCCGCTTGTCCGTTTCCGCCGCAGGTTGCGGGAGAAGTGCGGCGACTGCTGCGCTTCGCCGATCCGCCTGCACGTGGGGAGAGCGGGGCCTCCGCAGGCCGACCGACGCTCGCCGTTGCGGCGACGTGCGCGTCGCTTGTCACCGGGATGCTGGTCGTAGGGTCGTATGTCGCAGACCTGGCGCGCGCGCCATCCGTCGGCGGAGTCGTCGAGGGCGGCACGCCGGTTCTCCTGCTTGACGTCGAGGGTGTGTCATCGACGCCGGCCGCGCGCGCCGTTGCGGTGAATTTGGCGCGACAGGACTACGACGACCTGACGGAGGCAACGCCACTGCCAGGATGGACCGCGGGCGTCGAAGCTGCGGCGGACCCATCCGGCGAACGAGGGGCGGGCGTCGCGAAGGTCACGACAAACCTGCCCGGCGCGTACTACGAGTTCCCGCTGACGCGTGGCACGGTGACCGTCGAGCTATGGATGCAGGCGGCGCCGGCGCCCGATGCAGGCATGCGGCTCAGCCTCGGGAACGCACTGGCGGGATGGAACGCGGGCGAGGACATTGGCATGGCGCAGGCGCTCGTCACGAAAAACACGAGCGGGCCTTGGGTCTACCGCGACGGGCGCGTGTCCCCCGAGGGCCGTGTGGAGTTCCATGGCGAAGACGGTCGGTGGCATCACGTGAAGGCGGTCTACACAACTGAATCCAACGTGTACGACCTGTACTTCGACGACCAACTCGTCGGGTCGAGAATCCGTTCCGCGACGGACCTGTCCGCAGGTGTATCGGCCGTCGGAGTCAACAGCGGGCGCTGGCGCTACGACGACGACATCCCTTCCTACTTCGACGACCTGCGCGTCACGGCGATCACAACGGTCGACGATGACCCCGCGGGTTCGCCGTGGATCCACGGCGGGCCCGTGTTGACCACGTCGCCTGGGGCGTTCGACGGGAAGGGCGTTGCCGACCCGTGCGTGCTTTTCGCCGATGGCGTCTACCGCATGTGGTACACCGGGCATCGCGAGTGGAATCCGGCGCGGCCACAACACAGCCGCATGACGCACATCGGTTACGCCACGTCCGCGGATGGCGCGCGCTGGGAGAAGCGTGGCGTTGTGCTTGCGCCCGACGACCGCGGGTGGGACTCCCATCAGGTGATGGCGGCGTCGGTGCTCCAACGCGGCGCCCGGTACGAGATGTGGTATTCCGCGAACGCAGCGCCGAAGGACAGCATGGGCATCGGCCGCGCGACATCGCGGGACGGCGTGCGTTGGACGCGCGACTACGCGAATCCCGTCATCCGCCACCGCGCGGCGGGAAACCGGCAGCACCCAGAGCTGGGCTCGGTCACGTTCGCCGACGGGCGGTATCACATGTGGTACCACGCCACCCGCGCGACGGGCGAGCGGGTGGTCCGCTATGCGACGTCCGGGGATGGATCGCGATGGACGGAGGCGGGAGTGGCGCTCACGCCTGGCGAGCCCGGCGAGTGGGACGCGTCTGCCCTGCGGGACGCGGAAGTCGTGCGCGTCGGGGATCGCTGGGAGATGTGGTATTGGGGCGCCGGGCAACGCTCGTCGGGGATCGGACGCGCCACGTCTCGCGACGGTCTGGTGTGGCACAGGGACGTCGCCAATCCCCGCCTGACCGCGGGAGTGCCGGGCCACTGGACCTATCCGACCGTGCAGCAGCCGTCGGCGCTGTACGACGGGCGGCAGCTGCGTCTTTGGTACGTCGGGGGCGGGAGTCTCCGGCAGATTGGGAACGCGTTCGTTCACGAGATGGAGCATCGTCAGCAGATCGACGACAGGCGGCAGGATCTGATCTCTCGGGTGGATCCGTAGCCGACACACGAAGGAAAGCGGATGAACATGCGCGCGTACGCTCCGGCGCTTACATATACCTGTGTCGTGTTTCTAAGTCTAATGGCTGAGAAGGCAGATGCACTCGACTGGGATCTCTCGAGCGCCATCCCTGGCTCCGTGGCTCAGGCAGCTGGCATCGCCGTTTCGGAGAACGCCGTACACGCCATCTGGGCGCAGTCAGGCGAGGAGCAATACGCGCGTTCGCTGGACGACGGCGTGACGTGGCAGGACACCCTGACACTGAGCGCCAGCGGCGCGAACGTGTACAACCACTACATCGTAACGTCAGGGCCTGTCGTCCTGGCGTTCTGGCGCGCAGCGGCAGGCGACGCCGTTGTGTTCGCCCGGTCGTCGGACGAAGGCGCGTCCTGGGGGTCGACGAGCCAGCTCGGTTCCGGGACCGTGGTCCTGTGGGGCGTCGAGCAAGAGGGTTCCCAGGTCGTCGTCCTCTGGTCCGACAACCGCACGGACACGGGCGGAGACTTCGACTACTACGTGTCTGTCTCGCCAGATCTCGGCGGAGATATGGTCAAGAGTTGTGTATGGGCGTCAGGCGGCTTCCTCGGTTGGCGTGACTTCCTCGGTGACCTTGGCTCCGTCCTTGAAGACGACTCCT
>NYZG01000267.1 GCA_002687025.1 Candidatus Poribacteria bacterium | reverse complement strand
GGTCGTCCGCAGAGAGCTCCGAGGATTCCGACGGCCGTGGCATGAGTCGGCGACAGTTCGTCGCGACATCCGCCTTCGGCGCAGGCGCGGGGGTCGCCGCGTTGCTGACGCGCGAGGCCTCTGCGGCCGCCGATGTCGCGCGGCCTCGCGAGGGGCTGACGCCCGTCGTGGTGGACGACGTCATCGAGTCCCACCGTGGCGACTACGGCATCGTCGTCCTCGCGGATGGGGACGGGCGGCATCTCCCCATATGGGTCGGCCATTTCGAGGCGCAGGCCATCCGGCTCGGGATGCAGGGGATCGCCACCGCGCGGCCGATGACGTACGACTTCGCGCACAGCCTCATCGAGGCCACCGAGGCGACGGCTAGCCGTGTCGTCATCACCGAACTCCGCGAGATGACCTACTTCGCCCAGTTTGTGGTAACGTTCAGAGGCGAGGAGCGCACGGTGGATAGCCGGCCCAGTGACGCCATCGCCTTGGCGGCGCGCGCGGGCGTCCCGATCCTCGTCGCCACGGCAGTCATGGACGCGGCGGGCATCCGCGAGGACGAGATACCCCAACTCGAGCCCCCGAAGCGGGCATAGCGTAGCGAGGAGAAGACGGCGCCGATGAGCGAGACCCGCGAAGTGCTGAGAGTTGCGGTGTTGGGCGCGGGCGGTCTGGGGGCGGCAGCGACCCGGATGCTCGCCACAAAGCGCGAGATGACGCATGTCGCCATCGCGGACAGCCGAGGGTATGCCTTCGACGCCGATGGCCTCGACGCCGGCGCCGTCGCAGACGCCCAGGCGACGACCGGGACGGTCGGCTCTACGCCAGGTTCCGGCGTCGCGACCGGGGACGCCATCGGCGACCTGCTCCGCCACGCCGCGGACATCGACGGTGTGTTCATCGCGCTCCCGAATCTGCCGAACGACTTCGTCCCGACCGTGGTCGAACGGTTCGCCAGGCATGGCTACCAGGGCGTGATGGTGGACGCCCTCAAGCGGACGAGCGCTGCCGAACTCGTCGTGAAGCTCGACCTGCTGCTTGCGCACGTCGGCATTACATACGTCGTCGGGGGCGGGGCTACTCCCGGACTGCTGACGGCCGCGGCCGCGGTCGCCGCCCAGTCGTTTGCCGAGGTCCACTCGGTGGACATCAACTTCGGCGTCGGCATCGCGAACTGGGAAACGTACCGAGCGACGATCCGTGAAGACATCGCCCACATGCCGGGGTACGACGTCGATGCCGCGCAGCGAATGACCGACGACGAGGTGCAGTCGCTGCTGGACGAGACGGGGGGAATCCTCGAGCTGCGCGACATGGAGCACGCCGACGACATCATCCTGGAGCTCGCCGGGGTCGTCGATCGGAAGCGCGTGACCGTCGGCGGCATCGTCGACACGCGGAACCCGAGCAAGCCCGTCAGCACGACCGTCACGGTCACCGGCGCGACGTTCGACGGTCGGGTAAGCGCGCACACCTTCACACTCGGCGACGAGACGTCGATGGCGGCGAACGTGTGCGGCCCGGCGTTCGGCTACATGAAGGCCGCCCATTGGCTCAGCACGCGTGGAGTCCACGGCGTCCTGTCCTCCGCGGACGTCATGCCGCGGTTCGTCCGGTAGCCGGCCGCGGATGATACCACACGCCGACCTGGTCCTGTTTCAGCACAACGTCGACACGTTCTGGGAGCACACGCTTGCGTCTTTCCGCGATAAGGGTGGCGCCGTCGCGTGCGAAACGGGCTGCATTCACTGCTGCAAGGTCTACGCCACGTGCAGTGAATCCGAAGCCGACCTGTTGGCGGCGTTCATCTGCAGGGAACCCGAGCGCGAGATCGCCCTTACCGACGCCGTGGACGCGTACATCGCGGAACTGAACGCCCTCAGAGCGGCCGGCGCGTACGACGCCCTCCCGGACGACAACGCGCGTATCAGCGCGCATTTCGGGTTCGACATCCGGTGTCCCTTCCTGACCGCCGACGACCTGTGCGCCGCGTACATCGTCAGACCCTTCGGCTGCCGCAGCCACTGGGCCGCCGACACGCCGGACGCGTGCGCGACCGCGACGCTCGTGCAGAAGATCCAGCCGACCGAGGAATCTACGGACGAGTTCGTCGACGGGCTGCACGAGGCGGGCCGGGCTGACCAATACGCGGACTACGACGACATCGGACGCACGCTCAGTCAGGAGGAGACGGTCGGGCTGATCGCGGACCAGGTCGAGCTGGCGTTGACCCGGCGCCTTATGGAACGCGACGACGCGTCTACAGGCTGACGTGCTTGGATACGGAGTGCGCCAGCACGCCTGCCAACGGCGGGAACACCGCACAGCACGCTAGCCGGACGACCGTCAGCTTCCACCCGAGGATTCCGAACTCCATCGGCAACCGATGGACGCTCCACACGGCCCACCCCGTGAGGAACCCAACGCTGGCGCCCAATCCAGCTCCCGACCGCACCAGACCCGCAGCCACCGGCAGGCTGACGTACGGCCCGCCTGGCGTCAGGCTGCCGATCACCGACCCAAGCAGTATGCCCTTCCACCCCGACCCGGCGCCCAGCCACTGCGCGATGAACTCCCGAGGTACGAGCGCCTGCATCATCCCTGCGACAACGAACGCGCAGAGAAGCAGCGGCAGCATCCTGGCAGTCGTGCCGAGAGCCGTGTGCAGCCCTTCGACATGCTCGCGTCCGCCACGGAAGTAGCCGACTCCGACCAACGCCAGAGCGATCCCTGCCATGACCAGCGTCGTCACCAGCAGGCCGTTTCCTCGTGTGGTCATGTTCTCTTCCGCGGGGTGGGCAGGCGAGAGGGACGACGACACGCAAACACGCCGCCCACGGAGGGCGGCGTGTCAACTTGCGGATCCGTGGAGCCGACCGGCGAGACGACTAGGCCGCCGCCTCCGACGGCGTGAACGACAGCTTGAAGGACTCTACCGCAGCGGTTAGGGCTTCCATTTCCTCGTCGCTGAGCTGCTCGTATTCGTCCATGCGCACGGTCATCTCCGCATGCTCGCGCTGGAAGAACTCATGCAACTCCGTCTCGAAGCGCGGCACGTCATCCACCTCGATGCCGTCGCAGTGCCCGTGCCGGCCGCAGAAGATGCTCAGGATCTGCTTCCACTGGGGCAGCGGCTCGTATTGGTCCTGCTTGAGCAGTTCGGCCATCCGCTCGCCGCGCTCCAACTGTTGCCGCGTCGCCGCGTCCAACTGGTCCGCTCCGAACTGCGCAAACGCCAGTGTCTCCCGGTACCTCGCCAGGTCTGCGCGTAGTGGCCCGCAGATGTGCTTCATCGCGTCAGACTGCGCGTTGCCCATCAGACGCGACACGGACAGCCCAACGTTCATCGCGGGCCGAACGCCGGAGTAGAACAGCCCCGGCTCCATAATCATCTGACCGTCGGTGATGGACCACACGTTCGTCGGGATGTAGGTGGTGACGTCCTCTTCCTGCGTCTCGATGATCGGCAGCGCCGTCAGCGATCCTCCGCCGCGATCGTCGCTCATCTTCGCCGCGCGTTCGAGGAGACGCGAGTGCAGGTAGAACACGTCGCCGGGGTACGCCTCGCGTCCGGCGGGTCGACGCAGGTTCAGCGCCATCTCGCGGTACGCCCACGCGTGCTTCGTCAGGTCGTCGTAGATGACGAGCGCGTTCCGGCCGCTGTCTCGGAAGTATTCGCCCAGCGTCGCTCCCGCATACGGGGCGATCCACAGGATCGGCGCCGGTTCGCTCGCGGTCGCGGACACGATCGTCGTGTATTCGAGCGCGTCGTGGTCCGACAGGACCTGGAGGATCTTCGCGATCGTCGACCCCTTCTGCCCAATCGCGACGTAGATGCAGAAGACGTCCTTGCCCTTCTGGTTGATGATCGCGTCGATGCCGATCGCCGTCTTGCCGATTTGGCGGTCGCCGATCACCAATTCGCGCTGGCCGCGCCCGATTGGCGTCGTGCCATCCACGATCTTGAGACCCGTCATCATCGGCTCGCGCACCGGCTGCCGGTCGATGATGCCCGGCGCCTTGCGTTCGACGGGGAGCGTCTCCGTCGTCGTGATGTCTCCCTTGCCGTCGATCACTCGCCCGAGCGGATCGACGACGCGCCCGAGCATCTCGTCGCCGACGGGTATCTCGATGATACGGCCGGTGCGCTTGACGGTGTCACCCTCGCGCACGTGGGTGCTGTCGCCAAACAGCACGGCTCCGACGTTGTCCTCTTCGAGGTTCAGCGCCATGCCCATCACGTCGCCCGGGAATTCGAGCAGCTCGGACGCCATGACGTTCTGCAGGCCGTGGACGCGCGCGATGCCGTCGCCGAGCTGCAGCACGGTGCCTGACTCGAAGACATCCACCTCGGTCGCGAATCGCTCGAGCGACTGCTGTAGGATGCGGGATATTTCGTCCGGACGTACCTGCTGTGCCATCGTGTCCCTCTACGTCAGAGCGCCGCGGTCAGGGCGTCCTGTAGCCTCAGAATCTGTGTCTCCATCGAAGCGTCGTAGATCGTGTCCTGGATACGGACGACGAACCCACCCATCACGGACGTGTCGACTTCGACCTCGATCCGCATGGTCTTGCCCGTGATGCGCTCGAGGTTGCCCTTGAGCTCCTGCGTCTGAGCATCGGACAGCGCGATGGCGGAGCGCACGTACGCGGTCTCGATCCCAGCGCGCTCGTTCAGCAGACGCCGCGTCTCAGCGACGATGGGAGCCAACTCGCGCTCTCGTCGCTTCTCGACGAGGAGCGCAACGAACGACTGGAGCAGTGGCGGCAGATCCTCGCCGAATATCTGGGCAACGATCTCGCCCTTCGGGCCCGGCGCGATCATGGGGTCGGTGAAGAACGCGGCGAGGTCCGGCGATCCGTCCAGCATCTCCTGGAGGCGCGTCAGCCCGGCGTCGACATCGGCGACGCTTCCCGCGTCGTCGGCCGACTGCACCAGGGCCTTGGCGTATCCTCGCGCGATGCGCAGTGTCCGCAACTGCGGTCTCCCGTCTGGCCCAACGGCTACTCGGTCGGTAGCCGCTGGATCATGTCATCGACGATCTGGCGCTGGCGCTCTTCGTCGAGCGATTCACCCACGATCTGCCGCGTCGCCTGGACCACCAGAGCGGCCACCTCGGCGCGGAGTTCGAGGATTGCCGCGGCCTTCTCGCGCACGATGCTCTCCTGCGCGCGGTCGAGCGTCGCTTGCGCGGCTTCGTCTGCCTCGGCTGTCAGGCGCTCGCGCTGTTCCTCGCCCTCGCGAACCGCAGTCTCGTACCTCGCCTGCGCCTCGCGGCCGATCTCGGCCAACTGACGCTCGGTCTCCGCCCGGTTGCGGTCGGCGTCGTATTGGTCCTGCTCGATCTTGTGGAGCCGGTCCGTGATGTCCGTGCGCCGCTTGTCCAGGATCGAGCCGACGCGGCTGAACACCATCTTCCACAGGATGAAGAACATCACCGCGAAACCGACGCCCTGCGCGAGGATGACTTCCCATACGATATGCAGGGCGCCCAGCGACGAAGTGTCTGTGGCGGCGTGCGCACCATCCGTGACATCGGCGGCGTACGCCGCGGCGGCCATAGCCAGCGCGGCTACGTGAACGACCACGCGGAAGGGCCAACGGCGCGCGCTCTGATGCGATGAGATCTGCATCGTCTTTGTCAGGTCTCCACGTGGTTCCTCGGTCCCGACGCGCGAAGCGCGCGATTATTGGGTAACTGCCTCGACAGCGGTCTGCGCCATCTGGACGGCCTGCTCTGCGGTGATGTCGGGCATCTTCCCCGAGAGCTGGAAGCCGAGCACGAACGCCAGCAGGATGAACAGCTCGATGAACGCCAGACCGATCAGCATCGCTGTCTGCAGGCTGGCAGCCGACTCCGGCTGACGGGACATGCTCTCCAGGCCCTGCGCGATCGCCTTACCTTGCGCCGTCGCCGCAGCGAGAACCGCCAACGGCAACCCGAAACCAACAGCTAGCGCCAATGCCGCTAGGTAGATCATGCGTATCGTCTCCCATCTCCGTAATTGCTCATC
>NYZG01000266.1 GCA_002687025.1 Candidatus Poribacteria bacterium | reverse complement strand
GTAGAGGGGCCATGGCGAGACCCTAACCCAGACACACACCTCCCGGCCAGGGGGCGTCCCAGATCAGGCTGAGTAGTCACCCCTTGCCGATTTCCTAGGGCAGGCCTCCGCGCAGGCGATGGTCTCCGACATCGACCTGGCCGTGACGAAGCTCGCGTCGATCCGCACGGACGTCGGCGCGTTTCAGAACCGCATCGAGAGATCCCAGGCGTACATCCAGGCCGCCATGGAGAACACGGCCCGGTCGGAGTCCATAATCCGCGACGCGGATTTCGCGCTCGCCGCCGCGGCCTTCGCCCGGGCGCAGATCCTGGCGGAGGTCGGCGCGAGGATGCTCCTCCAGGCCAATCTCATGCCGGCCTTGGCGCTGAAGCTCATCCAATAGCCCGTTCGCCCGCTCGCGGCGCGCCGACTCAAAGGCGTGTCGCGTGCGGCCGTTGGGTGCGTATGGCCAGCGGGGCCGCGCTCACGACATGTCTAGTCCGTCCCGGGCCGCGACCGACGCGACACTCCGGCGCCAACAGTCTGGTATGCTCTCCGCCGCGCCGAGAGTGCGGATGTCGTAGGCCTACGCCCGGAAGGACCCGATCATGCATCGCAGACGCCTAGGACGCACCGACATCGAAGTGAGCTCGCTAGGGCTGGGCGGCCTCTTCGTATCGCGAGTGGGCGGCAGGGGCCGTGACGAGGCGCGGGCCGCGATCCATCGCGCGTTGGACCTCGGCATCAACTGGATAGACACAGCGCCGACCTACGCCGACAGCGAGGAAGTGCTAGGCATCGCCCTGGAGGATGTCACGCGCCCGTACTGCATCTCGACGAAACTCGGCGGCCGCCCGAGCCCGTTCGAGCCGAAGAACAGGGACCATCTGCGCCGTTCTCTAGACGAGAGTCTGAGACTCCTGAAGCGCGACTCGGTCGATCTGCTCCTGGTCCACGAGCCGGAGAGACCGGGCCAGTACGACTGGTGGGACGAGTGGGACACGTTCTCCGGCCCCGTGAACGACGTCCTCGACGAGCTGAAGGCCGAAGGCCTCATCCGCCACACCGGTATCGGCGGCACCACGGCCTACGCGATGGCGCGCATCATGGCCACCGGCCGTTTCGACGTGGTCCTGACGGCGTTCAACTACGCGCTACTCTGGCGCGAGGCGGAAACGTCCATCCTCCCCGAGGCGATGCGCCAGGACATGGGCGTCATCGTCGGGTCGCCCCTGCATCAGGGGGCCCTAGCACGTCGCTTTGACGACGAGGTGGCCAATGGCGCCCCATGGATGACCCCCATGCGCAGAGCGCAACTCAAGGCGCTCTACGCGCTCCTCGACGACACCGGGCTATCCTTGCCCGAGATGTCGCTCCGATGGGTGCTGTCCAGCCCCGACATCTCGATGACGCTGACCGGCTCGCGCTCCGTCGAGGAGGTCGAGCAGAACGTCGCATCCGTCGAGAAGGGCCCGCTGCCGTCCGACACCATGGATAGGCTCGATGAGATATACGCCATGCTCCCATACCGACCGTTCGAGGAGCCCGTCACCCTCTCGCTGGGGCGGGACCATCTCGGCACGGGCCAGGTCCGCTAGGACGGCTACAGGCGCCCTCACGGACGCCAATATGCACGACGTCACGCGCGGCTTCGCCATGATCGCCTGCGCCGTCCTGATGACGCTATCGGAGGCCGGAACAGTGTCCGCCCAGCCCGCCACGCTCTACGTCTCGACCGCCGGCGACGACTCATGGACCGGCGCGCTCGCCGCTCCCGCCGCCGACGGCAACGACGGCCCTCTCGCCACGTTGGAGGCCGTCCGCGACGCTCTCCGCGCGGTGCATGCCCCGGACGGCGCGACGGTCATCGTCCGAGGCGGAACGTACGAGCGCGACGCCACGTTCGAGCTGACCGCCGAGGATTCCGGCGCCGACGGGGCTCCCGTCGTATACCGCGCCGCCGACGGCGAGCACGTGCGTCTCGTGGGCGGCAAGCGCGTCGTGGAATTCGCGCCGGTGATCGACGCCGCCATCCTCGAACGCCTGCTGCCCGAGGCGCGCGGCGAGGTCCTGCAAGCCGACATCTCCGCTCTTGGAATCGACGATCTCGGCGCGCCGGACGGCGGAGGACTCGAGCTGTTCTTCAACGACGAGCCGATGACCCCCGCCAGATGGCCGAACGAAGGCTTCGTCCGCGTGACCGACCTCGTCGGCGGCGACCCGGTGGATGTCCGAGGCACCAAGGGCGACAAGACCGGCAAGTTCATGTACGAAGGCGATCGCCCGGAACGTTGGACCGACGAAAACGACCCGTGGGTCCACGGTTACTGGTTCTGGGACTGGTCCGACCAACGCCACCGCGTCGACGCCATCGATCTTACCGAGCGCGTCATATCCGTCGAGCCGCCCTACCACGGCTACGGCTATCGCGTCGGCCAGTGGTTCTACGCCTTCAATCTCCTCGCGGAGTTGGACACCCCCGGCGAGTGGTACCTCGACCGTGAAACAAGCATCCTCTACTTCTGGCCGCCCTCGCCCATCGCCGAGGGAGACGCCGTCGTCTCGGTAATCGACAGCATCGTCGCCGCGCGGGCCACGAAGCACGTCGAGTTCCGAGGGATGACCTTCGAGGCGTGTCGCGAAACGGCGATCAGGATCGAGGGCGGCGAGGACACGCGCGTCGTCGGATGCGTCATACGCAACACCGGCGCATGGGCGGCGCGCATCGCGGGTGGCGAGCGAAACGGCGTCGTCGGCTGCGACATCACGGGCACGGGCGGCGGGGGCATCGCGCTATCCGGCGGCGACCGTCCGACCCTGACGCCCGCGGGCCACTATGCCGACAACAACCACATCCACCACTACAGCCGATGGAGCCGGATGTACAACCCCGCCGTCACCCTCAGCGGCGTCGGCAACCGCGCCACGCACAACCTCATCGACAACGCACCCCACATGGGCATCGGATTCAGCGGCAACGACCACCTCATGGAGTTCAACGAGATACACAGCGTCTGCTTCGAGTCCAACGACGCCGGCGCGATCTACGCCGGCCGCGATTGGACGATGCGCGGCACGGTGATCCGCTACAACTACATGCACCACGTAAACGGCTTCGAGGCCCGCGGGTGCGTGGGCGTCTACCTCGACGACATGTTCTGCGGCACGGAGATCGTCGGCAACGTCTTCTACAAGGTCACGCGCGCCGCGTTCATCGGTGGGGGACGCGACTGCCTCGTCGAGAACAACCTGTTCGTAGACTGTCAGCCGGCGCTGCACATCGACAACCGCGCAATGGGCTGGGCGGGCTATCACGTCGCCACCACGATGAAAGACCGGCTGGACGACATGCCGTTCCGAGACCCCGTGTGGGCCGAGCGGTACCCGAAGCTGCTGAACGTATGGGAGGACGAGCCGGCGGCGCCCAAGGGCAATGTCGTCGCCCGCAACGTTTCGTTTGGTGGTAAGTGGGACGGCGTGCAGGAGGGCGCGCGCGGCTACGTGCAGTTCGACGACAACCTCATCGACGAAGACCCGCACTTCCGCGGGACGCCGCCCGAAGACTTCCGTCTGCGGGACGACTCCCCCGCGTTCGACCTGGGATTCCGCCCGATACCCGTCGATCGCATGGGTCTCTACGAATCGAAAGAGCGCGCATCCTGGCCTGTCGAGCACGTGGTGCGCGAGAAGCCGGCGGAAGTCGGCGACTGAACCGCATCCCGCAACGCGCAGATCGACCGATCGCGACGCCGTCTATGGAGCCTGGGCAGGTGTGCCAGACGCAGACCCATCGCGTGGGCGCGGAGAGCCTATCGGCGATCGCCCGTGCCCTCGCCTTGGCGGCCTCGTTGGCCCTGCTTCCATGCGTGGGGCGAGCAACCGGCGCCCGGGACGACCCCTCGTGGCCAGCCCCCGAGGACTGGCTACAGACCCGCCAACAGGAGCAGCGACAAGCCGCGGAAAGCCTGTCAGCATTCCATGACTTCGCGTTCTCCGACGGCATCCGCGACACCGGCATCACCTTCAGGCACCGCATCGTGGACGATGGCGGGAGGCATCTGAAACCGGTCCACTACGACCACGGCAACGGCGTGTCCGTCGCCGACGTCGATGGCGACGGACTCACCGACATCTACTTCCCAAACCAGATGGGCGCCAATCAGCTCTGGCGCAACCTCGGAGACGGGTCGTTCGAGAACTTCACCGACGAAGCGGGCGTAGCCCTCGAAGACCGCATCAGCGTGGCCGCGTCGTTCGCGGACATCGACAACGACGGCGACCCCGACCTGTTCGTCACGACGGTCAAGATGGGCAATGTCCTGTTCGAGAACACGGGACGCGGGCGCTTCCGGGACATCTCCAGGCGGGCCGGCGTCGGTCATGTAGGGCATTCCTCCGGCTCCGTCTTCTTCGACTACAACCGCGACGGCCTCCTCGATCTGTTCGTGACGAACATCGGCGTCTACACGACTGCCGACCGGGGGCGCGGCGGGTACTACATCGGCCTCGATGACGCCTTCGCGGGACACCACTACCCCGACAGATACGAGACGAGCATCCTGTACCAGAACATGGGAGACGCGCGCTTCCGGGACGTGTCGCGCGAGGTCGGCCTGGTGGATGAAAGCTGGAGCGGGGACGCCGCGTTCGCCGACCTCAACGGCGACCGCTTTCCCGACCTTTACGTGCTGAACATGCAGGGCGATGACCACTACTACGAGAGCGTCGCGGGCGAAAGGTTCCGCCAGCGGACCTCGGGGCGGTTCCCCAAGACGTCCTGGGGAGCCATGGGCATCGGCTTTCTCGACTACAACCTGGACGGGCTCTTCGACCTGTTCATCACCGACATGCACTCGGACATGAGCGAGAACATCGGCCCCGAATTGGCCCTGGAGAAGGCCAAGCACATGGTCTGGGACGACGACGTTCTCCAGGACGGGACGAACAACATCTTCGGGAACGCCTTCTACGAGAACGCAGGCCACGGCCGGTTCCGCGAGCGGTCGGACGAGTTGGGCGTCGAGAACTACTGGCCCTGGGGAGTCAGCGTCGGCGACCTGAACGCCGACGGATACGAGGACCTGTTCATCGCCGCCAGCATGAACTACCCCTTCCGGTACGGCATCGACTCCGTGATGCTGAACGACCACGGAAGCCGCTTCCACGACGCCGAGTTCCTCTTGCGAGTCGAGCCGCGCGCGGGCGGGCGCACGGAGAGAAACTGGTTCCGTCTCGACTGCTCCCGCGAGGACGCGAACCATCCAGAATGCGAGGGCAAGACGGGCATCGTCATGGTGAGAGGCCCTGTCGGTTCTCGTTCGTCCGTGCTTCTCGACGTGGACCTCGACGGCGACCTCGACATAGTGACGACCGAGTTCAACGACCGGCCCCAGTTCCTGCTGAGCGACCTGTCGCAGCGACGCGACGTGCGCTTCATCAAGATACGGCTGGTCGGGTGCGCCTCGAACCGGGATGGCCTGGGCGCGGTAGCGCGCGTGTACGCGAACGGCCTCACTTATGCGCGGACGCACGACGGCAAGTCCGGCTACCTATCTCAGAGCTCGCTGCCGATGTACTTCGGGCTGGGCGATGCCGAGAAGGTCGACCGGGTCGAGATATCGTGGCCCTCCGGCGAGGACCAGGTGATCGACCGCGGGATCGAGATGAACGCGCTGTTGACCGTGCGGGAATGCGCCGCGGAGCTTGGGGCGGCGACGGGCGATGACATGGCTGGCGAGGCCCACGCCCGGAACGCCCGGCGTCTCGCGCGCGCGGTGGTGGCCTATGAAGGGGGTCGCTTCGATATCGCCATCGAGCAGCATGGTGAAGCGCTTGCCGGAGACGCCGCCGACGTGGCGGGAGTCCATCGGCTCGAACGCCTCGCGGGCCGCGCGCAAGCCGCTCTCGGCCGGCGCGCCCTGTCGGACGGCGACGCGGCCGAGGCGCGAATTCGGTACGAGAGCGCCGTGGCGCTCGACCCCTACCTGGCGGCGGCTCACGCGGTGTTGGGCGGCCTCTACGGCGATGCCGCCGAGATCGACCGCGCCATCGCCGCCTATGAACGCGCGGTGTCGCTGGACCCCACGCGCGCACGCGTCCACAACAACCTCGCTTGGCTCTACGCCTCGACCGGCGAAAGCCTGGGCCGCGCCGCAGAACTCGCGACGGGCGCCGTCGCCATCGACCCGCACCACGTGCACCTGGATACCCTTGCGCTGGCGCTCTACCTGCAAGGCCGCCTCGCCGAAGCAGAAACGGCGATACGGCGCGCGCTCGAGGCCGCTCCCGACGATGTGGAGTACCAGACGCGTCTGGCGGACGTCTTGTCGGCGCGTCGTAAGGCCGCGGGCGAGGGCGAGCATGAGTAGGGCCACGTAGTCGCCTGGCTCGATCAGCGACGAGGCGTCTCGCCCTCGACCACCCTCACCGTCCGGCCGGCTGGTATGTCGCGCAGTTCCGTCACGAGGCCGCTGGGCCATCGCACCTCGACGCGATCCGCCCGCGTGCTATCGCCCAGCCCGAAATGCAGACGCCCTTCGCTCTGGGACAGGTAGCCCGACGCGCCGCGCATCTCCCGGACGAGCGACATCGCCCCCGCGTCCACGCGCACTCGCGCGCCGATGGCGTCTCTGGAGCTGTTCGACCCGACCAGTTCGACGCGGATCCACGCCCCAGCCGCGCCGTCGTTTCGGAGGAGGTCGGGCGAGTCGGCCAAGTTCGTGACGATCAGGTCGAGATCGCCGTCGTTGTCGTAGTCGATGTACGCGACGCCACGGCTCGACTTCTCGACGGCGAGACCATCGCCGGCGGCCGCCCCGACCTCCTCGAACACGCCTTCGCCCACATTGTGGTACAGCAGGTTCCGCTGCTCGTAGGTCTGTGTGCCGTCCAACATGGCGATGCGGTCGTGCAGATGCCCGTTGGCTACGAACACGTCCTGTCGCCCGTCGTTGTCGTAATCGAGGAAGACCGCGCCCCAGGCAAGGTGTGAAAGGCTGGCCGCGCCCGTCCGCGAGGCATAGCTGACGTCCATGAACAGACCGTCGCCCTCGTTCCGGTAGAGCGTGTTCGTCTGACCGTGGAAGTTCGTTACGACGAGGTCGAGATCGCCGTCGTTGTCGTAGTCTCCGAAGTCGGCGCCCATGCCGTTCTCCGTCTCGCCGTCCTCGCTGAACCCCACGCCCGCAAGCAGCCCGATTTCGTCGAACGTGCCGTCGCCGTCGTTCTCGTAGAGCAGGTTGGGGTCGGCGTCGTTGGCGACGTAGAGGTCGGCGTCGCCGTCGTCGTCGTAGTCGCCAAACACGACGGCGAGCCCCCGCCGCGTCGCGGCCGAGAGCCCGGAGGCGACCGTGGAGTCGGTGAACGTCCCGTCGCCGCCGTTGCGGTAGAAGACGTCGCCCTCGCCTTCGTACAGACG
>NYZG01000265.1 GCA_002687025.1 Candidatus Poribacteria bacterium | reverse complement strand
TATTCCAGGAGACGGGGGCGTCCGCTGTGTTCATGCCGCAGTTCTTCCCTCCGGCGAAGAATCAGCGGGGTGTCGTCGGGCGCTGGCGGTCGATATTCGAGGCGCTCGAAGCGCTTCAGCAGCGGGACGTCGTCCCGGAGTTCGAGGTACAGCCGGTGATACAGGCCAGCGCCTACAACCAGCCTCGCGGGACGACGGGGCCGGAACTCCTGGAGCAGTTGCAGGCGACGCTGGGATACGGCGGCGACCTGAAGGTCACAGGCATATGGCTCATGGCGTGGACGGCGATGGACTCTCACTTTCACTGGGGAGCGGAGTCACACTGGCGCGACGGACACGAATACGCCGATGTCGTGGGGCGCTTCCTGAGTCAGTCGGGGCAGGGATAGGCAGGGGTCGAGCATCGGAGCATGCTGGGGGCGACCGATGATCGGGACACCACAGATGACCCGCACCCTCCGGGCCGCATCGGCCGGCGTGCCTCTGGTTTCTGTACCAGGCTTGATCCCGTGTTTAGCGCGAGAGTAGGATCATGGACGCAGCCAGGAGCCGCCGACCCGCCGGCCCGTAGAAGACCTTCGCCACCGCCCTCGGACGAGTGACGGGGCGCAGACCGATTGCGGTCGTGGCGCTTGTCGCCGGCGCCATCCTCTTGGGCGTCTTTATCCGGGCGCAGCCGCTGCCTCGTCTCGACGGGCATCGTATCCTAGCTGCCGACGGACATCGGCAGTTGCGGCAGGCGGAAGCCATCGCCGGGAACAGCGCGCTCCGCGCACGCGACATGCTGCGCTCCGCGCCCCTTGGGAAGCCCTACGCGGGGCAGTCCCTCCTGCACCCACGGTTACTGGCCGTCGCGCTTGTGGTCGACCGGCTGGCGCGCCCTGCTCTGACCATCGAGCGCGTGGCGATGTACTACCCCCTCGTCGCGTACGTCGCGGCCGCGTGCCTGTTCGTGGCTCTGGTCGCGCGGCTGACCGATCTTCCCACCGGCGTGCTGTCCCTGCTCGCGTTCTCGGTGTCGTCGTCGGTGGCGCATCGCACGATGGCGGGCCTCGCGGATCGTGACGGTCTCGTCCTGGTCCTGTTCCTCGCGTCGCTGTACGCCGCCGCCCGGTGGTGGGACGCCCCGCGCTTCGGGCGCGGGATAGTCTGGGCCGTGTTGTGCGGCGTGATTACGGGTCTCCTCGGTCTCGCCTGGGTGGGCGCGGGTCTGCTCTCGGCGATCATCTGCGGGGCCACGGCGCTGCACGTCCTGACAAACCGGCTGTCGGGCAAGCAGGCCCGACTATACGCCGCGTGGTGCGTGCCGGGGGTGGCGATCATGGCGATGTCGCCCACGTTCCATCTCGCTCCGTCGGCCTCGCACACGCTACTGGCGATCGGCGCTCCCGTGGCCGTGCTTCTCTACGTCGGAATCTATGCGGCGTTACGTTACGGGCGACTCGGGGACGCGGCTCCCAACGCGCGGGCATTCCCTAGAACCACCAGTGCGTCTGCAGCAGGACCTCCCCGAGGTCCGCGGAGCCTTTGGGCTGCCCGGTGTACCGGAACGTCGGCTTGATCTCCAGATACGGGATCGGATACAGCTCCGCGCCCAACGAAGCGCGCCAGAATCTGCCCGACTCCAGGTCCAGGTCGGGGTCGAAGAACTCGAACCGCTCGATGATGTGGATGCCCTTCGCGACCCGGAACGTGCCCTCGACGAACACCGCGAGGGACGTCAGGCCCCCCGTTCCCGCATCGTCGGCGAGGTACTTGTCGGCGATGTCCAGCTCTCCCATGAGCGTCCACACGTCGCCACCGACGCCTACAAAGCCCCCGGCGAGCAACATGCGACCCTCGATGGCGCTGTTGTTGTTCGTGTAGACGTTCCCGCCCAGCAGAGCGTTCAGCGACCCCAGCTCGACGTACCTCTCGGCGCGCCCGAGGAACGCCTTCTCATCGTCACGGTCGGGGATGGTGGCGATCGCGCCGCCGTTGTAGATCCCACCGGTGAGGTAGAAGTCCGCGATCTCCGCGCCCATCTCGACGCCGGAGTCCGCGTAGTTCGCCTCCCAGAACAGACCGTCATCGCGATCCGCCCGCGGGTTCCCGCCACGGATAAACGCCGTGTGGTCGTCGACGCGGAGGCCGTAGTTGGGGAGAAAGCTCCCCGCCTTGATGTACTTCTCGTGATCTTCCGAAGCCATCATGCCGAAGACTTCGGCGGTACGGTTCAGAATGTCCTGTTCGATGTAGACGCTCGCGTGGTCGGTGAGTTCCCAGTTCGCGTAGAGGTCCGCTTGCATCGTAAAGAAGCCGTTGCTGACGTCCGTCGTGTCCGTGGCTCCCTCCACGCCGTCGAGGTCGTCGATGTACGCGTACGCCTGCGTGCGGATGTCGCCGCCCACGCGGAGATGGTCGGAAATCTGCGCGTCGATGTCGCGCCTGTCATCGGCGGCCAGCTTGTCGTTCCCGAACTTCTCGACGCCGTAGCCATTCCTCAGCCCGGCGCCGGACGGGTTCGCGTGGCACAGATGGCACCCTTCGCCCTCCTGCAAGGAGAACCTCGGGAGCGCCGCGGCCGGGAGCGCCACGGCCAGTACGCATAGCGTCGCCAACGCGGAAAGCAGGACGTGTCTCACCGGCCGATCCTCCCTACGTCTGTAGGCCTAGACGTCTCCGGCGTCGATCATGGCCTGGAGCGGATAGTCGTCGACGCTCAGTGGCAGTTCGATCAGCGCCCGTTGGCGTGCGGATTCCATGATCCCGAGGAGTATCTCCAGCGCCGCCCTGCCGTTGCGGCCGCTCGAACGATGGTCGCGATCCTCCTCGATCGCGTCGATCATGTCGCGCACGGGCGATGAGTCGTTCCCATACGATGTCGTCGCCCAGTGGCCGGCCGTCGAGGACGCGCGATACCGCAATGCCGGACCTCCCGGCGCGCCGAGCTCGATCTCACCCTCCGTGCCGTACAGGTGGATGTGATGGTAGCCACGCGCGGAGCGCTTGCCACCTTCGAGGAACGCGCGTACGCCGTTCTCATGCTTCCAGTATCCGACATAGTCCTCGAGGCTGGCTATCCCGAACTTCGTGCCTCCCGCGCCCCGGCTGATCTGGCCCATCACCCACTCGTGCGGAGAGTCGTCGGCGAACCACCGCATCAGGTCGACGGTGTGCGTGCCGTTGTCCATCAGGTCGCCGCCCTCGCAGATGCCGTGGATCTTGACGAGGTCCCCGATGATGCCGTCCGCAAGCAATTGGCGGGTGCCGATGTACGGGCCGTCGAAGCGCAGTTGGTGGCCGATGGCGAGCTTCGCGCCGTGGGCGTCACACACGTCGACCATCTCGTTCGCGACGGTCATGGATGTCGCCATGGGCTTCTCGCAGATGATGCCCTTCACGCCCGCCTTCGCCGCGGCGAGGCTGATGACCGGGTGTAGGGGAATCCAGGTGCACACGCTCACGAGGTCCAGCGGCTCCTCGGAGAGCATCGCGCCGTAGTCTTCGTAGTGCCTCTTCACGCCGTATCGCTCTTCGTACCGGGTCATCGCCTCCGGGTTGATGTCCGAGCAGGCGACCAGCTCGACATCCTCGAAGTCGTGGTACTGCCGCGCGTGCAGGTGCGAGATGCCGCCGCAACCGATGACCGCGGCGCGATACGTCTTCGACATGACTCACCGTTCTAACCATGGTGTTCTCGGACCTGCGGGAGGAAGCCTGTTAGTTCCCGCATGGCCTGTTCGTCGGGACACTCTAGCGCCCAGTATACCGCGCCGTGGACCAACATGAGATGCCGTTCCAGGCCATGCGCCTCGGATTCCGCATCCTGCCAGGCTGGCGCGCAGTGCGCGCGGTATGACGCCATGAACGCGGCCGCGAGTTCCACATCCGGGACGGCGTAGCGGCAGGGATCTCCGACCTCCCCCGCGCTCGCGGGATCGAGGTACCACGCGGCCGTGACCACGTCGAACACGCGACGGCCTCGCGCCATGTGGCTACAGTCGATGAAATGCACGTCGCCATCGTCGCCGAAGATGATGTTGTCGGGGTTTGCGTCGAGGTGGAGACAGGATTCCACCAGCCGCTCCCGAAGCCGTCGGATGGCGGCGATGATCTGGTCGGCGCCCGCGACGTATTCGGCGAACAGGCTCTCGTACGGCTTCCCGCGTGCTGCCGTCTTGGCGCGACGCAGGTCGGCCTCCAGTCTTCCCAACGCGACGTGATTCTGGTCGCACGCCTCCTCACCGGGCAGATCGGCGTAGTGGAGGCCGACTGTGTGAAACGCCGCCAACGCCCGCGCGACGCGCGACGCGTCCTCTACTGATCCACGCGCCGGGTGTCGGCCGGAGACGTAGGGATACACCTCGACGAGCCGTTCGGAGGCCGTGTCCACCGCGTGTGAGCCGCCGACGCGAGCGAGCAGCGGGAGCGGCGTCCGAACACCGTTGGCGTCGAGATACGCGAGGAAGGCGTGCACCCGTCCCAGACGCGTGGGCGGGATGTGCGAGGCGTCAGAGACGCGCGCAACGAACTCCTTCCCCGTCGCCTCGTCCGTGAACCGGAAGACCGACGCGAGATTGCCCCCGATCCGTTCGGGAACGTCGGAGGGACGCACGCCGAAGACTTCGTCAAGCCATGCCACGTCGGGACATTGGGAGTTCATGGAGACGCTTCGTCGCGGGAGGCCACGGTCACACGCGTGTTCCGGTTCAGGTCGGCTGCCGACGCCGTGCGGCTATCGCAGAGCAGCACGCACTTGTCGCAGCATATGCACGGTGATGGAATCGTCGGCGATACCCGCGTTCCATGCGGTCTCGTCGTCGATGCTCCACCATCCGACGGCCGCGATGCTGTATTCCGCGGCCGCTTCTGGCTCGGGCTCGTATCCAGGACGCGGCTCGCCGGATACCGGCCGACAGAGGTACGTCCGCAGGCGTTCGTACAGGCCGTCGGGCGCGTGGTTCGGTTCATCCAAGAGCATGCGCTCTACCTCGACTTCCAGATGCGTCTCCTCGCGTACCTCGCGCCGGACGCACTCGGTCTCAGTCTCGCCATCCTCCATCCCGCCGCCGGGGAGCACCCAGTAGGCGTGTCCCGTCGCGTGTTCGAGATGCTGTATCAGGAGGATATGGGCATCGCGCATGATCGCCGCTTGATATCGAACCACACGAGCTATGGGACGTCCCTCCAAGTCGGTTGGGCGCTCGGCGCCGTTCGCTTGACCTATCGCCACGGCCGTCGGTAGTCGTCGTCGATGGGTTCCAGGCGCGCATCGCCCCCGTCGGTCAGTTCGATGACCGCGGCCGGTAGGCTGAGCCGGGCGCCGAGGAACTCCACCTCGCCTAGCCGCTCGCGACCCAATGTCGTGCCGATGTCGCTGAAGAACGCGAACAGATCCTCGCCGACTGCGATGCTCATGTCCTCGACGACGTCATCCCATGTCAGCGCCCTATCCGGCGTGTCTCCCCACCGTGTGTTCTTGACCCACAGCCAACGGGCGTACCACGTCGGGCCGTACTGGTCGTCCAGCTTCTGCCATATCCACCAGAGCTTGCGCCACGCGATCCCGTTGTCGGGGCCGCGATTCTCCAGGGCCGTTAGGTCCACCGTGCGATGATCGGGGTCGTCGTTCAGCGTCGCGTTCGGGTCGTGGCCGCCGCGCGCTCCCGTGCGTAGCTCCTCGATCTTGCCCTGAAACCACCCGGCGTGTGCCTCGCTGTACGGCCACGGCATGCGGCCGCCGATCTTCCCACCGGCGCCGGGCGGGCCGTCGTCCATCGTGTGCGCGAGTTCGTGCGCGAATATCGACAGGATCGCCTCGCGGTCCAGCGCGATGATGCCGACCTCCTTGGGCGTGTAGATGTTCACCGCCCATCCCCCTCCGGCGCCTGCCGAGAGGATGAGATGCATCCCCTCGTCCGACGGAGCGGACGGCAGCCAGCTCTCGATCGTCCGCTTGACCTCGGGCATGTCGTCGCGGATCACGTCGAGCATCCACGCGGGTTGGTTGCGGGCGTAGAAGACGGTGACCTGCCCGACGCTCGCCTCCATCTCGGGGTAGATGGCTCCGCCTCCCCACGCCTCGCGCGGGAGCCGACGGTCGCCGCCGGCAGGCTCGGAGTCTGCGGTGACCCACTGCAAGGCGAGCGTGAGGAACGCGCGGTTGATCGCATCGGCCCCGTCGCCCATGTCGGAGCATTTCAGCATGTCCAGGTCGGAGATGACGAGGACGCGGCCTGCGCCGAATTTCCGTCGCGCGAGGACTGGGGCGTCGTCGCCGAGAAGCGGCGTCCATGCGCCATCCACCTCGATCGCTCCCGCTTCGGCGCCGTCCGGGAGGGTGAGTGGCGTGGCGATTCCATGGCGAGGGGCGTCGTCAGGCTTAGACACGGACGTCCGTCGATGGGTGAACCGCGCCCCGAACTCCGCGGCGAGGTCGTTGATGGGCCATCGCTCCGCGGCGTCCTCGGAGGGGCGCCCGCCGCCGATCATCACGAGGCCGCCTCCGCCCTCGACGAACGCGCGCACGGCCGCGATCTCCTCAGGCAGATAAGGCTGCGCCTTCGGGTCCACCTGATACGTGATGATGGCGTTGTATGCTGGGTTCTCCCACCACCCGAACGGCCGATGGTCCCCCTGCGTGATGCGAACGCGACTCGCGCCCCCGGGAGCGAGGACGGTGTCCAACGTCGCCTGGCTCGACACGACGCGGAACCCACCGGAGCGTATTGCTGGCGGGACGTCCCACGCCGTGAAGAACAGGAACTGATGGGCGTGGTCGAGGAGGATGTTGACGCCGTTGTCCGCTACGTCACCCAGTGGCTGCTCGTCGCCCTCGTATGGCGCCGTCATACGTTCGTCGGCCATGGCGATGATTCCCATAGTGCAGATCAGCAGCAGGAAGCCGTAGGGCGCCCCGGCATGTCTAGTCATCTCGCGCCTTCGAATCGC
>NYZG01000264.1 GCA_002687025.1 Candidatus Poribacteria bacterium | reverse complement strand
TCTGACAGAGTCAAGCTATCACGGGAGTCGGGGATATGCAGAGATTTCACTCGCGTAGCGGCGTCGCTGATGACACGGAAGCCATCTTCGAGGTAATGGTTAGGGCTTTCCACGTCGAAGAGAACTCTGACAGGTGGCATAGCTGGCACAAGCTAGCAGTAAGAGACGCGGAACGCTTCCGTGTTCTGGAGGTCGAAGGAAGAGTTGTCGGAGTAGCGATCATCAAGTCCGAACGCTTGTGCGTCGGGAGTTGTGAAATCGTCAAAGCGGATGTCGGGGAAGTCTCTGTTCTGCCTCAATATCAGGGCAAGGGCTACGGCAGCGCACTGATGCGCGATGTCGTCCAATGGATGCGCGATAGCGATTGCGATATGTCCAGGTTGGGTGGTTCCGCCATCTTCTATCGCCGTTTCGGCTACGTCCCCTTTCCGCGGCGTTCCGTTGTATTCCCCATCGAACCCGTCCGCGCCGGGGCGAACATCATGCCTGTGCAGGAGGTCTTCCGTCCCCCGGAAGGTCTGCCTGGCAAAGTCCGGCCCTATGACGCCAGCCGTGATGCGGTTCGCAAGGACGAGCTGTACCAGCTGTTCCATAAGGGACGCAGCGGCTCCATCGTCCGAGATCCTGACCCGAACGCAAAGCTACCCAGCCGTCCCTCTTCTCCTAACCCGCTGCGGATAGTCTACGAAGCCGATGGCATCGTCGAAGGTTATCTGGATGCAGGGGATGATGCCAGGTCGATTGGCGGTGTCGCATTCAATCCCTCTTGCCCGGATGCGTTTGTGGGACTGATGACACAGATCCTTCATGTTGCTGCGGAACGCGGCGCCAATCTTGTCAGCTCTTGCCTTCCCTTTGATGCAGCCGTTCTGCCCATACTGACCGGGGCAAACATCGCCTTCACGCTGATTGAGCGTCAGGGCGGACGCGCATCGAACATGATTCAGATAGTCCATCTCGCGTCCCTGTTGAGCAAGATAACCCCCGAATTGGAATTGCGGCTGCGTTCCAGCAGCGCTGCAGATTGGCGCGGCGAGATTGAGATCGGATTCGAGGGCCAGCGTGTCGGCTTGAGAGTTGGCAATGGATCTGTCAGCACAAACGTACCTCTTGGCGATGGCGCGTTTCGCATGCAAACCGACCAGCGAACTCTGATGAAACTCCTGCTGGGAATACTCTCCTTTGAGGAAGCCCCTACCCTTGACCGCGAGAGCATCCATCCATCAGCGGCGGCTGTTCTGAGCGCATGGTTCCCCCGCCGACATACCGCAAGTGGCCCGTGGGGATAGTGGGGCAGGGGAATTGCGTCAGGACTTTCGCCCCGTTGGATTGGTCTACATTGTCCGAGACGTGCTTGACGCCATCCATGCGCAGGCCCGCCCGTTCGATACGCTCCAATGCGGGCTCAATCGGCGGCGCCGGCCGCGACCGGCCGCGCTCCCAGGCCGCCTTTCCGCCGACCCGTGCCTCCCGGGATCGGGCCACCTGACCACTGGCCAGACAAGTCAGTCCGTGTGGAATCTCGCCGTCGTACGTTCGGGTGTTGGCGTCGGTTGTCGTGTCCGGGCCCGCTCAGCGTCCATAGACCGAAATGCAGTTGCTGCTAGTGGATGCGAACGGTTCTCGGCTCCAGCCACTCCAACGCTCTCTCAGGCGCAGCCCGGCGATGCGCGCCATGAGATCCAGCTCACTGGGCCACGCGTACCGCTGAACGACCGGGTTCAGGCTCACCCCTGCGGAGGAAAGCGTCACGTGGCTCTCGTCGATCGTCTGCGTCGCCATATCGTGGCGTAGCACGTCAAGTCGCACTTCATCGACCTGTATGGACTCCGCGTCCACGTACTGATCGTTGCGCAACCGGTAGAGAAAGGCCGGAACATACGCTTCGATCACAAAGACACCATCCTCGCGGAGATGGGCGGCGACGTTCTCAAAGCAGCGCACCTGGTCTGCCTGAGTGAGAAGGTTGAAGAACGTGTTGAATACGACGTATATCAGCCGGTAATCGCCTGGTACCGGCACATCTGCAAAGTCGCCGATCGTGACCGAAAGCTGGTCGCCGCCGGGCTTGGCGCGCAGTTGATCGACCATTGCCGGCGAGATGTCGATCCCATCGACGCGAATCCCGTGAGTAGCGAGAGGGAGGGCGATCCGACCAGTGCCGATGCCGAACTCCAAAGCAGGCCCCGACCGCGCCAGCGGGGCGAGGAACGCAACAGCGGCGCCCTCGTCGCCGCGCTGGGAGTCGTCGTACGACCGGGCAGCGGCCTCGTCAAAGCTCATGCCTGGCTCGTAGCTCTTCATAGGGTGCTATCGATCTCCTCGTACTTGCCAGCGGCGTGCCGGCCATCTGGCGAGCCATCCGCTCTGAGGCGCCGAAGTAGCGCTGGCGCCGATTTCGCCTATACAGCCGTGCGGATGCATAACGGATCGCATTCCATCCCGTATCGTCGCCATTCGCCATCGGCTGGTCTGAGGGTGGCGTGTACTTCCGGGGCATGGTCGACGAGGCCGCCGTATTCAGACGTGCCTCAGCGAAGCAGAGACACAGGCCGCCATGAAGCGAGGACCGGTGAAGACGCTGGGCCGTCGGGCGCGCTGACGGCCCGGCGATAGACCGCGTCCGGCGATCCGCGCATCCCCTGCGCGGCCGGGTCACTTGGCTGCGACGCAGACCGTGAGCCCGGTATGTGCCAGCGCACGGAACGGGCTACACTACGCGCCAGATCGCGAGACCAACGCGGAGACACCGATGCCCGACCTACCGACGCGCCGCATGGGCGCCACGGAGATGCGGCCCCGCGCCCTGGCCCTGGGCGCGGCGTGGCTGAACCGACAGCCGGAGGGCGATGTCGTCCGCGCGATACGCCGCGCGTTGGAGCTGGGCATCGACTACATCGACACCTACCCTGGCCACAACGAGCAATACTGGGGCGAGGCGCTGTCGGGCGTGCCGCGATCCGACTACTACCTCCAGGCGAAGGTAGGCACGCACCCCGAGCGCAGGAAGGACTTCTCGGCCGAGACGGCGCGATGGAGCGTCACCAACAGCCTGCGCGACCTGCGCGTCGACTACCTCGACGCCGTTCTGATACACGATCCCGACGACATGGACGACGTGCTGGACCCGGGGCGGGCGTTCGAAGAACTCCTCAAGATGCGCGAGGAAGGCCTCGTCAACCACCTCGGCCTCGGGGTGCGTCAGCACGACTTCCACCGGCGCATCATCGAAACCGGCGAGGCGGGCGTAATCCTGACATATCTCGACTACACCCTACTCGACCAATCCGTGGCGACCACCACGTTCCCACTAGCAGCGGAGCGCGATGTCGGCCTGATACTGGCCAGCCCACTCGGCATGGGTCTTCTAACCGGCGTCGAACCGGACCCCGAGACGGACCGGCGCAGGCATGGCGGCCGCGAGTCGCGGGCTCACGACATGTGGCGATGGTGCCGCGACCGAGGGACAAACATCAGATACTTGGCGATGCAGTTCTGCTTGGCGGCCCCGGTGGGCGGGATCGTGATGTTCGGCCCCGCCGACACGCGGCAGGTCGAGGAGGGATACGATGCCGCCACGGCCGTAATCCCCGCAGATCTGTGGGGCGGTTTCCGCGCGGAATTCGGAGTAGGCGTCGACACGACCGGGTAGGCACGTTACTAGGAGGAGGCGGACGTTTGACGGGAGCCACGGGTCTCGTGCGCACGGCCGTGCAGGCCGGCGTCAGCGTATGCTTCGCGAACCCCGGCACGACGGAACTCGACATCGTGCGCGCCTTCGATGAGACCCCCGGCGCGCGTGCAATACTGTGCCTCTTCGAGGGCGTGGCCACCGGCGCCGCGGACGGGTACGCCCGCATGACAGACGTCCCCGGCATGACGCTGCTTCATCTCGGCGCGGGGCTGGGCAACGGAGTCGCAAACCTGCACAACGCCCGCAAGGCCCGCAGCCGCGTCGTGAACATCGTGGGCGACCACGACGTCGACCACATACCGCACAACTCGCCCCTGACGTCGGATATCCAGGGCATCGCGCGGCCCGTGTCCGATTGGGTGAGGACGGCGGATTCGACTGAAGACGTTTCGGCCGACATCGCGGCCGCGATAGAAGCCGTCATCGGGCCGGCGGGAGGCGTTGCTACTCTCGTCGCTCCCGCGGACATACTGCGGAGCGAAGGTGGTGGCCCGACTGCCGTCCTGCGGGAGAACGGTCGGGCGCCGGTATTCGGTGATGTGGCCGCGGTCGCCGATGCTCTCGGCGCCGGGCCCGAGGTCGCCCTCCTTCTATCGGGACGCGCTCTCACACAGGACGGCCTCGTCGCCGGCGCGCGCATCGCCGAGGCCACGGGATGCGCGCTGATGCACGACTCCTCCTCACGCATCGAGCGGGGCGCCGGTCTGCCGAACATCCACGGGTTCCCTGGCACGGCCGCGGCCGCGGCAGAGCATCTACCCGCCATCCGCGCCGTCGTGCTCGCTGGCGCGTCGCCACCGGTTACGTTCTTCAAGTGGCCCGGCGAGCCGAGCTCGCGTCTCCCCAAAGGCGTCGACATCCTAACCCTCGCCACCCCTGAACAGGATGCCGTACCCGCGCTCCTGGCTGTCGCGGACGCGGTCGGCGCCGGCCAGGCGATCACACGCACGGTCGCCTTGGACGTGCCATCGCCGCCCACCGGCGAGCTCAGCGTGGAATCCGCCGGACGCGCGATCGCCGCGGCCCTGCCCGAGGGGGCCATAGTCGCCGACGAGTCCATCACCTCGGGCGGCCCGTTCAACGCGCACAGCCGCGCCTGTCCCAGGCACACCAGACTGTCCACCGGGGGAGGCAGCATCGGGTGGGCGCTGCCTCAGGCCACGGGCGCGGCGGTGGCGTGCCCGGATCGCCCTGTGATCGCCCTCTCCGGCGACGGAGGCGCGATGTACACCATACAGGCTCTGTGGACGCAGGCCCGCGAGGGCCTGAACGTCACGAGTATCATCTGGGCCAACCGCGAATACGCGATACTCCGGGGAAGCCTGCGACGGTTTGGCGTCGACCCGATCGACGGCGCCTCCGCTTCTCTCACCGACCTGCGTTCCCCCAACATCGACTGGGTGCAGCTCGCGCGCTCGATGGGCGTGCCCGGCAGCCGCCCCGAGACGGCCGAGGACACGTACGACGCCATCGCCCGCGCCATCGCCGAGCCCGGCCCGCATCTGATCGAGGTTGTCGTGTGATGTCGTGCGCGTCGGGGCTCGCTCGCGCTACTCCGACGCGTCATCGGACGGCTCGCCTTGCATCGCGAGCGAACGCAGGGCCGCCGTCTCCAGTGGAGAGGCGGCGAGCGTGCTCAGCGTCGCCGAGGCCACGGGCGCGTCCAGCCCGGCCAGCGCTGAGACGGCCGCCATGCGGACAACGCCGATATCGGTCCTCACCAACTGCGCGAGCGGCGCGGCCCCGGCGGCGCCCAGCTTGCCAAGAGCCGCTATCGCGCCGACTCGAACGTCGAGCAGTTCGTCGGGGTCCAACGCCAGCGCCGCGATGTCACCAGCCGCCGCCTGAGCGCCGAGATGTCCCAGAGCAGCGACTGCGGCCGCTCGAAGCTGTGGCCGCTCGCCGGCGAGCTGTTCGCGCAGGACATCGGCGGCTGTGGGCGAGCCGATTCGGCCCAGCGACGTGGCCGCCGCGGCCCGCACCGCGCCCCATTCGGAGGCGTCCACGACCGCCCTGATGAGGGCCGACACATCGTCTGCGGAGCCACGCGCCCCGAGGGCCGCCGCCGCCGCCGCGCGCACGCGTGGGCTCGCGTCGTCGGCCAGCGCCTGACGGAGCCTCGCGTGGACCGTCGCGTCGTCCGAGGTCGCCAGAATCCGCGCGACCGCGTGCCGGATATCGGCGTCTGGGTGGTCCATGCCCGCCGTGACATGCGCCGTCGACGCTTCCCCGAGCGCGACGAGCGCGTCCGCGATTTCATCTGCCAGGGCGTTCGTCATGCGCGCGTCGTCGTCCTCCTCGTGCAGGAACAGCAACTCGGCGAGGCCGCGGGCGCCGGCTTCTCCGCCCTGCGCGCCCAGCCCTTTGGCCGCCTGGATGCGTGTCTGCTCGAAGGCGTCGCGGTCGACGGCGCGGAGCAATGCCTTCATCGCCTTCTCGGTCCCGATTCCCGCGAGCGACTCGGCCGCGGTCGCGCGCACGGACCCCGAGCCGTCCTTCCGCAGCGCCCTTGTCAGGGCCCCCGCGTACGACGGCGCCCCACCAAGGCGCGAGGCCGCCGCGGCCCGCACGGAGGCCGACTGGTCGTCTCGCAACACGTCGGCCAGCAACGAGTGGGTGTCGGGGCCTCGAAGGGCCGCATACGCGCGCGCCACCTCACCACGCAGCAACCCGGGTATGACCTTCACTTCGCGAAAGCTCTCGTAGTCCGCGTCCCACCCTAGCGCGCCCCACGCCGCGTTCAGCTTGCGTTCGGTCCCGTGCCGTTTGCGCAGGCGCCGGAGAAAGTCGTCCGGTTCTTCTCGGCGGATGAGCAGGATCTCCTCCATCGCGCCGACCGCGATCTCCGCTCGCGGACCGAGCGACCCCAAGGCCCGAGCCGCGGCCTTGCGGATCATCGGCGCGGCGTGTTCGTCCAACATCAGGTCCCGCAACGTCGACTCGATGCCCACCGGCGCGAGGAGCCCGAGCGCGTCCACAGCTTCCCGACGCAGGTCCTCACGCGCGCTGCGCGCGCTGTTCGAGACCGCGATCCGCTCCAGAGCCGGCGCCGCGTTCAGGGCCAAAGACGGGTCAGCGCCCGCTTCGAGGGAGACGTTCAGCCCGGCCGCGACCGCTTCCAGGACATCCGGCCGGTCGTCCGCCACGGTCAGGAGCCGCTCCGCGTGTGCCGCCATCGCGGGCGCGTCGAGCGCCGCGAGCGCGAAGATCATCGCCGTCAGCGACTCCGCGTCGGCCTCACGCATGAGCTGCGTTGCGACGTGCGCCGCGGCGTCCGCGCTGCCGGCCATCGACAGAGCGGCCGCGGCCGCCGCGCGAACGCCTGCGGCGGGCGACTCCAGGAGCAACGCCAATGCCTCGACGCCGGGGCGCCCCAACTGAGCCAGAGCCATCAGCGCGCTGCCCGCGCGGGGTGATTCCTCCAGCGCCTCGGCGATGTCGTCCTCATACGTGGTGGGACCAGACGTTGCCATCACGATGGGCTCGCCATCCGCGACGAACTCCCCCACGACCTCCGCCAAACCCACGAGCCCGCGTTCGGCTGCCCCAGCCTCATCCACCGTCGCCGCCAGAGCTCGAATGAACTCCGCGCGTTGGGTCGACGTCATGACGGTCGGCTCACTGAGCGCCGTCAGGGCCCGCACGGCCGAGGCGTACAGACGCAGTCGCGCTCCCGCCTCCTCCTCCGGCACGAGGCGAAAGACCACCGGCAGGGCTGCGTCCTTCCAACCCGAAGCCGACAGCGCCAGCAACGCCGGGATGGCGTCCTCGCGGAGCCTGACGAGGATCGCGCCCGCGCGCGAGCGCACGTAGTCGTGTTCGTCAGAAAGCGCCGCGACGACTACGGGAATGTACGACGCCCGCAGGTCGGGCCGCTCCCGCAGGATCTGGCCAAGCTGCGCCAACGCCTCTGCGCGCGCAGGCCCGGAAGGCGTCACATGCGACGCGTCCTCGCGCAGGCCGAGCATCGCGGCCAGCGGGCCGGCGGCCTGCGCGTCCGGGAAGCGCGCGAACGCGAACGGCAGCTCGTACAGCACGGCGAATTCGCTCTCGCCACCGATGGGGCCGGCAATGCTCCGCGACACTCCGTCGGCGCCCGACGCCGACAGATGCCGAACCGCTGACGCGCGAACCGTGGCATCGTAGTGGCCCAGAGCGCCGACGAGATGCCCAGACCCCCGCGGCGAAAGCGTCGTCAGCAACGCGTCAGCGTCCTCGGAAACGGCGGGGTCGAGCGATTTGGTGGCGAGCAACGCCGCCATCACGGCCGTCGCACGCCCTTGGCCGAGCTCGGATGCGTCCTGCTCCGAGAGCCAACCGACGACGTTCTCAACCGCGAAATCGGCGGCGGCGGCATTCTCGCGCGTGCGACGCAACTGACGCTCGCTCAGGTACGACTCGACCGCCGTTCGCTCTGCGTCGTGCGACCGCCGGTATGCGGTGTCCACGGCTTGGAGGATCGGCTCGATGACAGCGGGCCAGTCCTCGCCGGACGGGCCGCGCGGCGCCACCGACTGGAGCAAGGCCGCCTGCAGGTCGGCGGGGTATGCGTTCGAGTCGGATATGAGACGTTCAGCCCGTTCGCCGTCCCCGGCGGACAGCGCCTTCCGCGCCCGATTCAAGGTCGTGTCCTCGCCGAAGCCGCACCCGTACGCCAGCGCGACCAACGCTGCCGTCGACGCCACGATCCTCCCGATCCTGCGCATGCTCACCAACTGTCTTCCACGTCTCGCGTAGGGCGCCCGCGGTGGGCCCGAGGCGATGACGCTCGGCCCGATTATCCGGTCGCCCCGGCCGATGCCGCAAGCTGCGCGAGCCGACCGACGGTGTTCTCACGAGCAGTTGGCAGGTCGAAGGTGGCGCCACACGTCTTCTGGGCCGTCTCCTCCTCGTTTCCCGATCGTCCGGGACCACGTCCGCGGCGGCGGCCACGCAACCAGGTCTACTGGCCCATGGGCGCGTTTCCGTTGTGCCGAGACAGGGGAGCCGCTACAGTCTCCCGACGAGGATGGCGCGGTCACGACCCGTCGCGTGTCCGCCGGCCAGAGGCTGAAGGAGGCATCCAATGCCAAGGGAACTCAACGTTGCCCTGATCGGATACAAGTTCATGGGCAAGGCGCACTCCCACGCCTATCGGGACGTGGACTTCTTCTTCCCCGGCGAATGTAAGCCTGTGATGAAGGTGATCTGCGGCCGCAACGAGGCCCCGCTGCGAGACGCCGCCAACGCCTGGGGATGGGAGCAGTGCGAGACGTCTTGGGAGAAGGTCGTCCAGCGCGACGACATCGACATCGTCGACATAGCCTCGCCGCAGAACACGCACCGAGACATCGCCGTCGCCGCCGCGAAAGCGGGCAAGCACATCCTCCTCGAGAAGCCGATGGCCCTGAACGAGGCCGAAGCGCGCGAAATGCTCGACGCCGCGCGCGAGGCGAACGTGAAGCACATGATCGTCTTCAACTACCGCCGCGTGCCGGCCGTCGCCTATGCCCGGCGGCTCATCGAGGACGGCAAGATCGGCCGCATCTTCCACTTCCGCGCCTGCTACCTCCAGGACTGGATCGTCGATGAGGAGTTCCCGCTAATATGGAAGCTGCGCAAGGAAACGGCCGGCTCGGGCGCGCATGGTGACCTCAACGCGCATCTCATCGACCTAGCGCGCTTCCTCGTGGGTGAGATAACCGAGGTCGTCGGACAGACGCACAACTTCATCACGGAACGGCCGCTGCCCGTCGAGACAGGTGAGCTCTCCACCATGCTCACCGCCGAGGC
>NYZG01000263.1 GCA_002687025.1 Candidatus Poribacteria bacterium | reverse complement strand
TGCGCCCTGTCTCCTGCGCGGCCGAACGCGGGCATATGGAGATAGTCCAGTTCCTGCTGGCGCACGGCGCCGATCCGAACCTTCCCGAGGCGAACTTCGCAGAGCGTGGATACGCCCTCTACGCGGCGACGCGGCGACATGAGAACGTGGCGATCGCGCGCGTGCTCCTGGACGTGGGGGCGGACATCAGGGCGTCGTGGCACGCCTCTGGTGACGTCAGCTGCGCGCTCGCCACGACGCAGAACGAGGAGCTGCGCCAGCTTCTCTACGAACACGGGGCGGTGGCAGGGCTGGCCACGGCGGCAAACTCAGGACGGCTGGATCTGGCCGCCGAGATCCTCGCCGCCGACCCGTCCAAAGCCCAGGACCATCTATACGGCAATGCTATCCAGCAGGGGCACCTCGCCATCGTGAAGCTCATGATGCGGCACGGGGCGCGGCTCGATCCGCGCATGGTGCGCTCGTGGCAGACGGCGCTTGCGCAGTGTCTCGCACATCGACGCGTCGAGCTCGCGGAGTTCCTCGTTGAGAACGGCGAGGACATCAACTGGCCCAACTGGTTCGGGCAGGGGCCGCTTCACTACACGATCATGCGCGACCGCCCGGACATGGTCGGGTGGGCCCTCGACCACGGAGCGGACATCGAGGCGCGCGACTGGGAGATGGAGTCGCGGCCGCTGGCGTGGGCCGCGCACGTGGGCAGCCGTGCGTGCGTCGACGTGTTGCTGCAGCGCGGGGCTCAGGTACGCCATCCCGACGACGAGCCGTGGAACTCGCCGATCGCGCGCGCCAAGAAGAAGGGCCACGACGCCATCGTGGGGCTCCTTCGCCGACATGGGACATGATCCCGCGGTACGTCCGGGCATTCTCGACGGTCGCGCGAAGATCACCATCGCGGGCGACGCCGACGAGGACACGCAGAAGAAGATCGCGATGCTGGGCCACACCTACTCGGCCGTATCCGATTCGGTGCGCAACGGCATCACGCTCACTCCCGAAATCGTGGTTAAGTAGCACCCGCCGATCCTACGGAATCGCGCGCACGTTCCGTCCCACGCTGTCACAAGCGTGGGACGGAGCCACTTCCGGCAGTCTCGGCGCGCGACACGCTGCGCCGCGCGCGCATCGTTGGATCTAGCGGGCGTCCCTGATGTTCGCCCACGTCGTGGCCGTCTTCCCGCGCGGGTCGACTCCGAGCGCGCCGGTCAGCCCCAGCTCCATGATCTGCCGGATGTCGTCCTGGGCGAGTTCGACGCTGAATATGGCGACCTCGTCGATGAGCCCTTCGGCGTTGACGTGGTTCGCGAGCCTGGCGCCGATCACGACTTGCTGCGTCGCCGTGTCCGTGTCGACCCCGACATCCGCGCCGCCCGTAACCGTCTCCAGCTCGCCGTCCACGTAGAGCTGATGCTCCTTGACCATGCTCGATCCGGCGGGGAAGGCGACGGCGAGGTGATGCCACTGCCCGTCGCACACGTTCGTGCCGCCGTAGTGCTGTCCGCCCGCGGTCTCGATCCTCAGCCAGCAGTCGGCGCCGGACAGGTGCGCGCGGATGTAGTACTTGTTCGTGGTGACGTTGACGCCCCACTTCACCCACGAGTGCTCGATGGCCGCGTCCCCCTTGAACCACAGGACGGTCGTCCTCGGGTCCGACCCGGCGACCCCGTTGTAGCCGTCTATGGCGACGTGCGTGTCGCCGCCGAGGATTTCGACCGCGGAGCCGAACGCTCCGTCGGCCGACCACTTGGCGTCGAGGAACTCGCCGTCCCTGCCCGCGCCGGACAGGTCACGGGTGGAGTCGCCACCGTTCTCGTCGAACAGCCACATGCCCTCGACGACGTCCGCGCCGATCCTGGCGTCGACGCCAGATGCGATGAGGAACCCGACGGCCAGAGCCGCCATGTGCGCCGACATCCGGGAGATTGCCACATGTCGCATCGTATCTACCCTCCTTGGCGCCGGACCCTAGCAGGGCTCGGGAAGGGGCCGCAAGCGTCGCGCCGAGTAACAGCGCTGCCTGACGGCCATGCGTTCGGTCCTCCCACAGATGACCTGCATGGTCGCCCGCGAGCCCCTGCGCTACAAATTCCCGTAAAGACGCCCCGTCGTTTGCGTATTGTCTCGTCGAGCGGTGAGTATCACGCATGGCTGACAACTCCGTCACGGGTCGCGACGACTTCGATAGGCGCGTATTGGCGCATGTAGGGCTGATACGTCACATCGGCGCGGCCGAACTGCGGCGTGAGCGCGATCTCGACGACTTCACGCAGTCGGTCCTGCTGACGGTGTACGCCACGCGCGAGCGACTCCGGGTCGACACCCTGAAGAGCTGGATCGCGACGGTTTCGCGGAACCGGGCGCGGACGTGGAACCGAAGCCGTGAGGTCGTCCTCCTCGACTCGCTGCCCGACGTTCCGCTGCCGGGAGCAACGGCCGACGAAACCCTGGAGGACGAAGAACGCTGGAGCGCGCTCATCGACGCGCTGGAGCGCCTGCCGGGGGAACATGCGGCCCTGCTCCGCGCGTACTACCTCGATGAACGGGGATACGAGGAGCTCCAGCGAGAATACAGCCTGTCGTACCACGCCCTCGGGACGCGTCTCACGCGAGCGCGTCAGTTGCTTCGGAAGCGCGTGACGCACCTACTCGGGATTCTCGGACTGGCTTCGCGGGCGCGGCACACGCGCGGATTCGGGCAGATTCCACAGGGAGGACACGGAGTGTCAGTTTCATTGACCGTGACGTCGTCGCTCGCCCTCGTCGGCGCGGCGATACTCGGCGGCCTCGTCACTGGGCCGGGATCGCCACCGGCCGGCCCAGAGTCTCCCGGCGGCGGCATCCTGCGCGTACACACCGGACGGCAGATCGAGCCGACAACTGAAGCGGCCCAGTCTCAGGCGATTGCGGGCGAATCGGCGTCCGACGCGGCCTTCGCCGCCACTCCTGGGCAGACCAACAGGACGCCTCCCGTCGGGGCGCCGACCGCGCCCGAAGACAGTGCCGTCGCCAGGCCATCTGCGGGCGTCGTCCCGGCTGAGCTCCTCTCCTCCTCGCCGTTACGCGAGACGTTGCCAGGCCCGTGGGTCCCATCGTCTGACGCCGGGACGGCGTCCGCGCGCGGGGAGTCGGGCCCGGCCGGAGGACTCGCGGCTTCGGACGGCCCAGCGGCGGACGCGTGGAGCCAGCGTGGGCCCGGCGCTCCCCCGGTCCTTACGGCGAGGGCGGACGTCGGGGCGCCCGGGGCGGCCGACACGCCTCGCGCCAGGGCGGCGTCGGCGCCCGTTGCATCCGCAGCCGACACGAAGAATGTCCCCGCAGGGCTGATCGCCTTCGTGCAGCAGGTAGGCAGGGGCTCGGGCGAGGGCCCGCCATCTTTCCTGCACATTCCCCGCGGCAAGCGATCGTATGAGAACGCCTGGGACCGGTACGCCTACGACATCTGCACCATCCGCGCGGACGGGTCCGAGCGGACGCGCCTCACCGATGACGGGTGGAGCCGTCGCCCCGTGTGGTCGTGGGACGGCGAGTGGATCGCGTATGTCAGCGGCGCGGCGCCGCAGCTGGAATTCTGTGTCATGCGCGCCGACGGGTCGGATCGGCGCGTGCTCCTCGAACGTGAGCAGGCCGTGCTCGCATACTGGTGGTCGCACGATAGCGCCCGCGTCATGGTGGCGGTCGAGTCCCGCCGGTCTTCGCCACGGCCACCGAGGAGGCGCGGCGCCGACCTTCTCGAAGGGCGCGTGGTGGATGTGGCGACGGGCGACATCGCCCGGCTGTCGAACAGCGAGTGGATGCGTGGCTGGAACCACTGGGAGCCGGGCGAGGGCGATGTCGTCAACCCGAGAACTCGCCTGCTCCAGGCCCTCCAGGGAGTCGAATGGCCCTTCTGGTCGCCCGACGCACAATACATCGCGTTCGTCAGCGATGGTCTTCTTGCGCTGGCACACGCGTCAACGACCGGGGACACGGGCGCCTGGTTCCTCCGCAACGATGAACCCGCCGCCGACCGCATCCACGAATGGGCGCGCGACGGGTCGAAGCTCCTCTTCTCCACGCGCGGCGACGGCGGCAGATACGTGGTTCTCGCGCATCGCGACGGCGACCGATGGGGCGACGCGCATCTCGTGACGACTCGAACTCCGTCCTCCGTGACGTTGAGCCCCGACGCCGCGCATGTCGCCTTCTCATCCGTGCCTCCCGGGAAGCGGAACCAGGAGGTGTACGTCGTCGAGGTGAGCACGGGCGAGGAGTGGCGGGTCACCCGGTCGCGCGTCAACCACCACGAGCTGGCGTGGCAGCCGCGTCCGTAGCGCGGGTGTCGACCAATGGGCCGTGCGTCGGCCCTGCGGCCGCGTGTCCACACGCGCCATGCGAAGCGACTGACGGCGCCGCGGGATCTCCCAGCCGCTGGAGAAAGACACACCGATGCTGACTGGGCCAGCCTCGCCCGACGGCCGTCCTCCGATCGCTTTGGCCGCGCTCTGGGCGGCGATTCCGTGGCTGTGGGTCGCCGCTACGGCGGCCTCCGCGCCCGGCGGCACGGTCGAAATCCATGACGTAGAGAGCCGCGCGATCGCATCGAACCAGATGGGGATCACGAGCCTTCGGCGCGTCCTGGTATACGTACCGCCGGGTTATGTCGGCAGCCGCCGTTCTTACCCTACGCTCTATTGGATTCCGGGCTGGGAGACCCCCGCAAGCCGCGAATACGTCGGCGCCCTCGACGAAGCCATCGGCAAGCGTCGGATTCCGCCCGTCATCGTGGTGCACATCGACGTCCGTGAGGGTGTCGTGCTGCTGAACTCCTCCGTCTTCGGCGCGTGGGAGGATTTCCTCACGCAGGAACTCGTCCCGTTCATCGACACGGAATACCGGACCATCCCCACTCCGCGCGGTCGTGCGATCATGGGTCATTCTTCCGGCGGGTACGGCGCCATCATGGCCGCGACGCTACATCCCGGGATATGGGGCGCGGTGGGTCTGAACGACCCGGCGGCATGGGCTGCGTGCGAGCGCGATGTCGCCGCTTACCCCGCGGAATTCGGCGACTATCCCTACCTGCGAAACAACGCAAAGGCGCTCGTGCAGATTGGCATTGCGATCGCGCCGAATCCCGAGGTACCGAGGCGGTTCGACGTCCCGGTTCCCCTGGGATCGGACGGTGAAGCGACGGCGCGCGCGTGGGAGCGCTACTGTCTGCTCCGGGAAGCAGGCGTGCGGGCGCATCTCGACGGGCTCAATCTGCTGTCGGCGATCGAGGTGGTGGCTCCGAGGCGGAGCGTCTGGACTAATCGCGACGCCTCCCGGAAGATGGTCGCGGTGATGCGCGGCCACGGCCTTCCCGTGTTTCTCATGGAGACGCCCGGCTCGCACGGCGGAGCGCGGCCGGCGAGATTTATCGAGTTGGCGCGTCGCCTGAGGAGAGTGATCGATCCTGGTTTCCCGGACGCTACGCGCACGGCCGCACTGACATGGGGCGGGGTCAAGGGGGACGCCGCTCGCTAGCGGCGACACAGCCGACGGCCGATGTCCACAGGCGCCTTCCGCGTCGCCAAGGACGCCCATGCCGCGCGGCGGAGTCGCCTACCCGAACCACACGCCATACGCGCGAAACACCTCGGCGCCCATGCTCGCCAGGGCGCCCCAGAGAATCCCGGCCGTGAAGAAGTGCCCCAGCGTGATGCCCAGGAACATCGGCACGAGTCGCCGGTACAGGCCGATCCCGCTCATGCGTGTCACCGCGACCTTCACTGCCCATGCGACGAGGAACGCGCCCCACAACGGGTCGCCGTACGCAGTCACCATCGCGTAGCCCATGGGGTGCAGTGGAAACTGCGCCATCCCCCGCCGTATCGTCGCGAGCAGAAGCGTGAAGAGGAAGCCGAACCCCGTCGCTGCGCCCGCCGTGACGTTCGGTCCTCCGGCCGAGCCTATGAGGCCGTGCATCCTGTTGTATTCCTGTCGGATGAGGCTTGCGCCGCGCGTGCCGCCCCACTCGCGGGTGCCGCCTTCCAGGATGTTCGCGCCGTATTCATAGTAGGCGGTCAGGTGCATGTGGTAACCCGCGACCAGCCCAATGACGAGTGCCAGCATGATGCCCAGCGCCATCCGCCGCTTGGAGACGCCCCGCTCCTCGGACATCTTGAACGCTTCCATCTGATACGCCATGAACTGCGGATAGAAGCCGCGCCCAAGAAACGCCAGACTCGCCAGTACGCTCATCGTCTGGTAGCTGCCCGCGCGCACGAAGTATCGCGGCCCCAGGATGTTGTAGAGGACGTTCTTGTTCACCGCCCAGGGGAACAGCCAGATCATCGGCGCCCCGGCCTCGGCACGGATCTTCGTGTACACGAGCGCCGTGCCCAGCAGCAGCGCCATGAGCATGAACGCGACGTCCATCGCCATACCCGCCGCTACGCACCACACGCACAGCCCGACGAACCCGCCAACGGCGCCCATAGCCGCGTATCGGTAGGGCATGGGCTCGTCTGAATCGTCGGCGGAGGCGGGAGCTCCGATACCCCGCACGACCCGGCCGAGATGTCGCCGGGCGGACCACACGTAGACGATCACCAACGCCATGTACGCGCCGCTGGCCTGGTCGTAGATCCACGGGAACCCCGGCACATTCGCTCCGGTGGCAGACACGGCCGCCGCGACGAACTTCGTGCCGAGATAGAGGAACCACACGGAGAAGTTCACATCGAGTGGCATCAGGTAAGCCAGCCCGAGCACCGCGGGGCGGTACTGGAAGCTGAACGGGCGCATCGCGTTCCACGGCCGCTCGGTGAGGAGCGGGGCCAAGCTGAGGCTCGTGCCGGGGGCCGGCAGGCTCGGGTAGAAGGCGTGCAGGATGTTCAGCGCGTTGTAGACGAACGCGGCGCCGAACCCGATCCACATCAGCCGGTTGCGGAAGAACTTCGCCACCAGCGCGCCGGGATCGGAAGGCTCCGCGATCGCGAGCCCGAAACGCGCCACGGGGAACACCAACCGTTTGTGCTGAATCCACTCGCGGCGCACCACCACGACCATGCAGAGCATCGTCCAGAAGAACAGGACGAAGAACACGGTCCACACGCCAAGCGGGACCAGCCACGCCTCCCAGGGGACGATTCCCGTCGCCGATCCGCGGTACGAATCCAACACCGCGGCGCGGTCGGACACGACCAGCCAATCCGGCAGGTAGCGGTTGAACAGCGCGTACTCGTTCTCGGGCGTGGCGAAGTAGAACGGAGCCGTGAGTACCGGCAGGAAGTAGCGGATCATACCCACCGACGACATCGAGATCGCGATGGCGGTCATGCAATACGTCGTGAGCAGCTCCGCCTGTGACAGCGCCAGACGCTTCATCCACCGCTGCAGGAACGGGTTCACCAGCACGAGCACCAGAAGCGATGCCACTGCCGGGATCGGCGGCACCGACTCGGCGAAGTTCCCCGAGTGCTTGATGAGACCCGTGTGCCGAAGCCACTCGTTCCCGAGGTACGTCAGCCCCACCACAAGCAGGAACGACCGGACGGTCAGACCGGGTCTGCTCGCGGGAGACGACTTCATCTGGGAGGCGCTCTCGCAAAGCCTGTGGAGTGGACGGACGCAAGACGAGCGTCGTGGAGCATCCCGATCATAGCAGGGGAAGAGGCCCGATGCTCGTTTGCCGCTTGACGTCCCGTCATCGCCGTCCCACGATCGACTTACGGCGCTGACGCGACCAGGACTGACCCACCGACAGAGGAGTGACCCAATGCCGGAGCCGACGATCGAAGGTGGCTGTTACTGCGGCGAGGTGCGGTACAGAGCGACGAAGCGTCCGACGGGGAGCGGCATCTGCTTCTGTCCCAACTGTCGCGGCGCCACGGCGTCGGTGGCTCCGTTCTACACGAAGTTCACGACCGACAACTGCGAGACGGACGAGTTCCGATTCCTGGCCTCCGGGCCCTTCAGATACAGGTACGACGGCGGCCTATATAGCGACTCGCTCGGCCGTGTCCTGTGGTCGGAAACGTGGTTCTGCGGTGCGTGCGGAACCCCCATCGCGCACATCCACGAGGGCCTGACCGACGGCTCCGAGCAAGAGAGAGTCGAGGCGGTCTCGGTCATGGTGGCCACGCTGGACGACCCGTCCGTCGTACCGCAGCCGACGAGTCTGGAGTGGGAGGAAGACATGCTGCCCCTGACCCAGCTCTGGTCGGTGGGCGATGGCCAGCTGTGTGTCGCTATCCTGAACGTCTCGTCCGACATGCCACCGTCGCGGATCGTCGTCGCGCAGGAGTAGGCCAGGCGGCGTGGCGCACTCGCCCCCGTCTCTACGCGGCGCCGGCAGTTTCGCGGTACGCCGCGACGGTCCGAGCCGCGATCGTCTCCCACGTGAATTCCGACTCCGCCCGCGCGCGACCCTTGGCGATGAGGCCGTCGCGGAAAGCGTCGTCGGCGCGCAGGCGGGTAAGATGCTCGCCGAGAGCGGTGGCGTCGCCTTCGGGGAACACGAGGCCGGCGTCGCCAATTGTCCCCGCGATCTCGCCCGAGTCGGAGCCGACGACGGGGACGCCGCACGCCATGCCCTCCGCGAGCACGCGCCCGAAGAACTCCACCCACAACGGCGTGGTCAGCGAAGGCAGCACGAATGCGTCCATCGCGTGCATGAGCGCGGCCACCTCGACCGGGGGTCGTTGGCCGGTGAGGCGGACGCGATCGCCGATGCCACGCTGCGCGATGTGCGCGTCCAGCGCCGCGCGATGCGGCCCATCGCCGACTATGAGGGCCGCGGCGTCTGGGATGGCGCCCACGGCGTCCAGCAGCGTCTCGATGCCCTTCGCCGGAATCAGCCGCCCCACATACCCGACGACGTAACTCGACGCGGGGATGTCCAATGCCTCGCGCTGCTCGGAGCCGGCGTCGGGTCCGAGGTCGCGGTACACGCGCGTGTCGATGCCGTTGGGGAAGGTGGTCGTCGGGCCGGTGTAGCCGCGAGTGGCCAGCCATTGTTTGGCGTGCGCGCTCAGGACGAAGGCCCGATCCGTGCGCCGATAGACGCTCCGCTCGACGAATCTCAGCAGCGGCTTCGCGAACGACTTCAGCCGGATGTCCCGGCTCACAGACGTGCGGAATATCAGCTTCGCGTTCGGCGCGTGGCGCTTCATCGTTCGGACGGCTTGTCCCGCGCAGAGGCTGTACGGCTCCTCCTCGATGTGCACGATGTCCGGCGCGAACAACCGCATCTGATCGGCGAGGCCGCGCTTGTAGAAATACCGCGTGTAGTAGCCTTCCCAGGTGGCGGGCAGCGCGCGCATCCATTCGGGGGCGGACGCGGCATCGAAGCGCACGAGCGTGGCTTCCTCCGGCCACGCCTCGGGCACTATCAGCCGCAACTCGACATCGCCGGACTCCGCGATGAGATCGAACTTCCGTCGATATGCGGGTGCCACGCACGGATGCGAAATGACGAGGACACGGAGCTTTGGGCCGGAGCGCGCGCTGTCCGTCATCCCCCGGAGCCGGGTAGCAGAACCGGGCGCGACGCGAACGGGTCGCCCACGTCGCGCATCCACGCCGTCATGGTCGCGGCGAGCGCGTGGAGCCTAGCGCCGTGCGCGGGGTCCGAGGACAAGTCGTTCAGTTCCCACGGGTCTTCCGCGACGTGGAACAGCTGCACGCGGTCCACGCCCTTGTCGCGGCTCTCCGCGCGGTAGTGCCGGACCAGCTTCCACTCGCCGTCGGTGACCATCCTGTGGATGTCCCGGTACACGGAGAAGGCGCTGTCACGGCCGACGTCGGACGCGCCCGTCGCCAGGTCGGCGATGCTACGGCTCTCGACGCTCTCGGGTATCGGCGTCCCCGTGAGATCGCAGACGGT
>NYZG01000262.1 GCA_002687025.1 Candidatus Poribacteria bacterium | reverse complement strand
GTACGTCGACTCCGAGGCGCTGCAACGTGCGTCGGTCACCGACGGGCGTCTGTCGATAGGTCAGCACGAGTTCGCCGTCGTGGTGGTGGACTCGGACTACACGCTGTCCGCCGAAGACGCCGCCGCGCTGGAGACGTTCGCGTCGGCGGGCGGGGCGGTTGTGCGGGAGTGGGACGTCGGGAGTCTCGGCGCAGACGTCCGACGCCGCCACGAGCCGGATGTCGTGTGGGATGGACCGGGCGACCTGCGTGTGCGCCACTACCGGAAAGACGAAGCCGATTGGTATCTCCTCGTGAACGAGGGCGAGGAGACCCTCGACGGGACGATCGCGCTACGCGCGTGTGGGCAGCTGGAGTCGTGGGACCCGTTGACGGGCCACGCGCGCCCGTGGGGAGCCGTCGAGCAGGGCTCCGGCATGGTGACCTGCATCCGGCTTTGCCGACGCGAGTCGATGCTGCTGCGAGTCGTGGACGGCGAGCCGAACCTCGACGCTCCGCCGGTGGTAACGCCCGGTGATGTGCTCGATACGCTCACGGACGGCTGGACCGTCCACGACGACGCGGACGCCGCGATCGACGCACCGTGTCTGGGAGACTGGGCGCGGGAGCCGGGGTTGGAGACGTTCTCCGGCACGCTCCGCTACAGCGTGGAGTTCCGGTTGTTGCACGCAGACGTCGACGCCGCGCGGTTCCTGGACCTCGGGCGCGTCGGCGACATCGCGGAGGCGTTCGTGAACGGGAAGCGCGTCGGCGTGGCGGCGTGGGCGCCGCATGTGCTGCGGCTCGACGGACAGTTGGTCGCCGGCGGGAACCGCCTCGAGGTCCACGTCACGAACTCCATGGCGAACGAATACGACGGCAAGCAGATGCCCTCGGGTCTGATGGGGCCGGTAAGGCTGCTCGGAGGGCGCACGCGACACGACTAGCCGGACCCCGGTAAGGAGCGCTCCATGAACATCGTCCTGGTAATCGTCGACACGCTGCGGTACGACTACGTCGGCGCGAACGGAAACCCCGACATATCCACGCCCAACCTGGACCGGCTGGCGGCGGAGTCGTGGGTGTTCGATCGCGCGTTTTCCGCGAGCTTCCCAACGATCCCCTTCCGCAACGATGTGATGCGCGGGCAGTACGGCGGCCCGTTCCATCCGTGGAAGCCGTTGCCGTTCAACGCGCCCGCGTTCCCGCGCGTCCTCGGAGAAAACGGCTACGCCACGCAGCTCATCCACGACACGCCACACCTGGTGAACGGCGGTCACAACTTCGATTGGCCTTTCCACGCCTGGAGCTTCGTCCGCGGGGCGGAGGTGGACAGGCCGTGGATCACTGACCACTACAAGCTCCCCGACAACTGGGCGTTCGACCCGATGTTCGACTGCCTGGAGCTCCCCGAGCGGGACGACTGGGTCCCCGACCACCCGAGCCTGGCGACGTACGTCCGCGCGAACCGCGACCGGAAGGGCCTCGACGACTGGAACTGCGCGCGGCTGTTCGACACCGCCTCTCAGTTCCTGAGCGACAACGTCAAGCGCGACAACTTCTTCCTCTGGCTCGACTGCTTCGACCCGCACGAGCCGTGGGACGCGCCGGAGGAGTACGTCCGTCTCTACGACGACACGCCCGGGTACGACGGAACCATCGACCCTCGGAGCTTCCAGGCGAACCGGAACGACAAGCGTCTGTCCGACGCGGCCAAGCGGCGCATCAAGGCGCAGTACTGCGCGAAAGTGAGCTGGATGGACCGATGTGTCGGGAGGTTCCTCGACGCGCTGGACGAGACGGGTTTGGCGGAGAACACGGCCGTCGTGCTCGTCGGCGACCACGGCACGAACGACGGCTCGGCCGGGTTCTTCGGAAAGCGCGCGCCGGTGACGGAGGCGGAGGCGCACGTGCCATTGATGATCCGCACGCCGGGCGGCGGCGCCGGACGCACGGACGTGATTTGGCAGCCGCAAGACATGTTCGCGACGATCCTCGGCCTGGCTGGCGTTTCGGTAGAGGGAGACGGCCCGCGCGCCGACGAGAGCTTCGATGTCCTGGCCGCGGCGCGCGAGGGATCGGCGGGAGCGCGCGAGATCGCGCTGACCGGAGGAGCCGTCGCGTCGTGGCGGGGGAAGGGCGCGGAGGACACGCTGTTCACCGCGTTCGACAGGGACTGGTGTCTTCAGATCGCGCCGTCCGTCGAGTATTCGCGGCTGATGCGTCTGGGGGAGGTGGACGACGTGGCCGCGCAGAACGCCGAGGTTGTGAAGCGGCTGCACGCCGCCGCGCTCATCGAGATCAGGCGCCGAGGACTCGACCCAGCGTTGGCCGACTGGCTCGAAGGCGGCGGGGGCGGCGAGTTCCCCGCCGAGTGCAGCTTCTGGGACGGCTGGCCGGACGACTCGGGCCACTACACGTACTTCGCGCGGCTGTATCAGGGAGACTGAGGAGGATAAGGATGTCACTCACGGCGGAGCAACTGGAACGGTTCGATCGCGACGGGTACATACCCATCCCGCATCGGCTGATCGAGCCGGATCATCTGGAGCGGCTGCGCGATCGGTACGACGCGCAGTTCGCGGAACGTCGCGGAACGGTCGGGCAAGGGATGCGCAATCTCGCCGTGCTGGGCGAGTCGGAGTCCGATCCCGACGCCGACCGCTCCGAAGAGATGCTGCAGATCATGGAGATGTGGAAGCTCGACGACGAATACCGCCAGTTGCTCGACCATCCGCCGCTACTGGACGTCGCGGAATGCCTCGTGGGGCCGGACATTCAGCTCTTCCACGATCAGGCGCTGTACAAGCCGGCCCATCACGGCGGCGCGGTCCACTGGCATCAGGACAACGGCTACTGGCGATGCGACCCGCCGGACCTCGTCAGCATCTGGATGCCCTGGGACGACGCCGACGAAGAGAACGGCTGCATGACGATGATCCCCGGTAGCCACAAGGAAGGCGCGGCGTCACACGAACGCGCCGCCACGGAGAAGGGCGAAAACCCGGCGCTGCTCATGGCCGAGGTCGACGAGAGCAAGGCCGTCCGCGTGCCGATCAGGGCGGGCTACGGCCTCCTCCACCACTGCCGGACGCTCCACTCGACGAGCCCGAACCGCTCACCGCGTGACCGCCGGGCGATGGTCGTCCACTACATGTCGTCCGGCACCCGGAACGCGCAAGGCGCGGTGATGGCCGACAATCTCGTGCTACGCGGGTCGGGGCCGGCGAGCGCCAAGTAAGCCTCAACGTCACGGGTCGGAGCCGAGGACCATGTCCTTCGGGAAGGACGGCGGGAACTGGCCCGGCCGTCGCAGCTGAGCTCGACTCAGACAGTGATCTACACATCGTTGGTAGGGAACGCCAACGCGTCGGGATGCATACGCAAGGCAGGATGGACATGCCAGAGCAGCACGAGGAGAAGCCGGCTCGCCTGCGTCCAAAGGAGCGGAGCAGAGACTACCTGAAAAGCCACACGCGCATCGCCACCGCCATCGTGGAGATGATAAGGGGCGAGGCGCACGGAGGAGTGGCAATCGCGCTCACCGGGAAGTGGGGGAGTGGCAAATCCTATTGCGTGGAGGAAGTGCAGAGGCAACTCTCGTCAGATGAACGAGACCCAGTGGAGACTAGGACGCTTCACTTTGACGCTTGGGCCCACGAAGGACGGCCTCTTGGTCGGGCGTTCCTCCGAGCCCTGGTAGAGTGCCTTCACGCCGAGGACAGTTCCCACACTTGGGTATCCGCCGACTCGCGCGACGACGTTCTACGCCAGCTGAGGTACAGGCAGCGCCTGGAGCGACCGACCCCAGCGCCAGCAGGCCCGCGACCCGTGCCGCCGTTTACGAGGGCATGGTTCGTTACGGGTCTGATTCCGCTAGGGATGTGCCTAGCCGCGGCCGGCACAGTGCTGGGGTGGCTTGCGGCACTCGGCGTTGGACTGGCGCTTGTCGGCGCGGTAAGCCTCGGCTTTCTCATTCGGGCTGAATACAGGCAGCATGTTCGCTTCCTGCTCCGTGGGCTGCGGAATGCGAGACGCATGGCGGAGTTCCAACGCGTGGGCCTGGAGACGTTCGAGCCAACGTCGTATGAGTTCCAGAGCATCTTCTCGGGACTGATGGAGGAGGCGGTCACCACAACGCGTCGCCTTGTGGTGATAATCGACGACCTGGACCGCTCAAATCCCACCGACGCCCAAGAGATCTGGAACACGCTACGCACGTTCTTCCAACCGGAAGCGTGGCGCGAGATGAGTTGGTTCGACGGATACTGGCTAATCGTGCCTTTCGACCGCAGCAAGGTGACCGGCGACGGGGAGTCAGACGCATTCATTGACCGCATCTTCCACGTTGAGTTCCGGGTGCCCGAGCCGCTTCTGACAAACTGGCTGTCGATGCTTCAGGAGGAGATCGGCCGCGTGTTCCCTGAGTGTGCAGTCGCTGACATCCAATGCATCAGCGCCGCGTTCCAGGCCGCGCAACCAAGGCCCGGCGACACCCCGACACCCCGTGACATCGAGCAGTTCGTACGCGGGCTCTACGCGCAGAGCCTCATCCGCCAACCCGGCGTGCGGTTAGAGCATCAAGCGTTATTTGTGGCCCTCCGCCAACTGGGGAAGTTGGACGACGACGAGATGGTTGATCTGCTTGTGTCCTCGCCGGTTGATATGGCCCGTTACGAGGCCACATTTGATGCGACCGGGCTGTCGGACGCGCTGGCGTCCGTCCATACGGGCCTGCCACCAAACGAGGCGATGGATGTTCTTCTGCGTCAACAGGTGGAGCTGACGTTTGGCGAGAGGGATGCCGAAGGCGTGAAGCGACTCCGCAACGCGCACGGTGTGGAGCGACTTCGCGACTGCGTGCGCCACGTCCTTATCGGCGGCTCGTCTGACCCGGGCGTACGTCCGCGATCCGTCTGCAACGCCGCCGTTACGCTTGCGAGGGCCGAAGAGGAGAGTCCCCAGGTATGGGCGGTACTCCGGCGTCAGGCAAGCAGCATCCGGTGGTGGCATGGCGCTGATGACATACTTGCGGAGACTTTCCTACTGATCCTCGCAAACTCGCCACCACACGTGTTGGACGATACCGTCCGCGCCTTCTTGGACGGTCTTGTCAGCAGCATCCGGGAGGTGGAGAGTAGGAGCCCCCCAGATACGGACGGCTGGGCGCGGGCCGTCGCGATGGTCCTCGAGTATGCCCGTGACAACTGCGCGCCGAGTGTGCTGTCAACGCCGGTGATCATACCAGGCGACGCAAGTCGGTTCGTGCAATACGCGAAGCCGCTGGCTGCCCGTGAAGACGGGTTCCCGCTGCAGCACTTCGCACCGGCGTGTGCCCCGGCCGATGTCGTTGCGCTCCTGTGCGAGCAGCTAGACTCGGACGACCCGTCAGCGAGCGATCAGCAACTGATTGACGTTCTCACGCGTATCGGCAGCTTGTGGGACTGGTCGCCACGGGCGACCCAACTCAAGCGGCAGCTTCAAGAGCACGCGAACGCGGACGCCCCACAGGATTACGCACGCGTCAGCGAAGCCCTGCGTGCGTCCCTACGGGGACTTTTTGCGTTGGCGATACACGGGCACGAAGTAACTGCGTCCGCAGCGGTCGCGGCCATGCAGGAGCTCGTGGCCGACCAGTCAATATCCATCCTGCTAGACTGGACTCGAACCGTTGAGGACGACGAGGCCCGGTGTATCGCGGCCATCCTCCTGTTCTGGGACGGAGATGGACGCCACTCCCACACGTCGAACTCCGATGCCGTACACAACGGCATTCAACGGCACGCCGACATCCCCTCAAACGCAACGCCAAACGCCGAACGGATTGCCAAGGTTGCGGCCACAGTCATTGGCCTGGGCCTTGTGGATCGCCTGCTTCAGGCCGTGCGCGAAACGACCCGCACCGCCGACTATGCCTGGTCGGTATTCCGTCATGTCGTCGAGCAGACGGAATCCCAACACGTGGCCGCCGCGCAGATGAATGGAGTTGCGACCGCCCTAGAGGGACACAACAGCAAGGCGGGACACTACGCGGTGATCGCGACGGTGCTCGCAGCCTTCGAGGACGGGCGCCTCCCGCGCGAGGGATGCAATACCTTCGACCGCATGGATGAGTTCGTCCGGGCTGACGCCGTGTAGCTGACGGGGCGACCACGCCCGCGCCTGATCGCCACACGGGAGTGGGAAGGGGCCTGCGGGAGCGCACTCCTCGCGGAACTGGTCGGAGGGAGGCATGTCGGACTTCATACAGTCTCTCGACGCCCGCTGGTCTGCGTACCTCGGCTGCCAACCCGAGCAACTGCGCGACGGCCGGCGGCACGTCATTGCTCGACCCGAGTGGCGCTCAGAGGAACGACTTCCTTGGCCTTTGACTCGGGGGTCGGTGTGTCTGTTCACGACCGGCACGGGATGGGTGCTATCCGTTCCACACGAACAGGTAGCGCGAGCCGGGCGGCTGTGCGGAGATCACTCCTTCGAGGAACTCATCGCCGAGGGCGACCGAATCTCCCAGGACTGGTTCGACAGGCTCGGCGCCGAGGACGAATGCGAGAGACCGGGGCCAGACGCCTACCGGATCATGTCGGAGTTGGTCGGACCCGAGCCGCTACGCGGTTGGTCCCACTACGTCTTCTCATACGCCGATCCCTCCTCCTGGACGCAGGAAGTCGCCGGTGAGGTTGCTCGGATCGCCGAGGACGACCCCGACATCTGGGCCCAATGGCAGGCGTGGCCGGGAGCATTTTGCAGTCCGAAGTTCACCGCGAACCTCGAAGTCACGGATGCCTTCGGGTACGTCCGAGATGGCCGCCTTGTGAGCGTCGGCCAGATCCAGGCCCACCACGCCGAGTACGCGTGGGAGTTCGGCGTCGACACGCTCCCCGAGTTCCGAGGCAGGGGTTACGCCACCGCCGTGCTGAGATCAGTGACCGCGCACATAATCGGCCGGGGACACGTCCCGTATCACTACGCCGATGCCTACAACAGGGCCTCGCTACGCCTGCCTGCGAAACTGGGGTACCACCGGTATGCCGAGGGGTTCTTCGCGCATAGCCAATGACCCCACCCGCAGGCCGCGCCGACGGCCCTCCGCGGCCTGTCGCGCAGGCGCCCCGTCGCCGTCCCGACGGCAAGCAGAGGGCCGTCCGACGGTGTATAGTGCAGGCGGCTTTTCTGTGTGCTCTTGGCAGCGAACTTGCGTCCAAGCTCTCGTATCACGAGGAAGAGGAACGGGCAGTGGCTGATTGGCTGCGTATAGCGCATCGCGGAGCGTCGGGACACGCGCCGGAGAACACCCTGGCGGCGTTCCGCAAGGCGGTCGAGATGGGCGTGGACGGCATCGAGATGGACATACACCTCAGCGCCGATGAAGAGGTGGTCGTCCTCCACGACGCGACGCTGGATCGCACCACGGACGCCGAGGGCAAGGTCGCGCATCTCTCGCTCGCCGAAATACGCGAAGCCGACGCTGGCGATGGCGAACGCGTATCCACGCTCGCCGAAGCGCTCGCCGTCATCCCGCGGGACATTCTCGCATTCGTCGAGATCAAGGCGATAGAGGCGACGCCACACGCGGTGCGCATCGTGCAGGAGATGGACAGGCTTGATCAGGTCGTCGTCATATCGTTCGATCCGAACACGCTCCGCATGTTGCGCCAGGTCGACTCTCGGATACCGATGGCCCTCCTTCTGGGCAGCGGAGCCGACGACGACGTGACCGCCTCGACACTCGGCATCGACCTGCTCCGCCGCGCACAGGCGACGGGCACATCCACCGTTAGCGTCGACTGGCGCCTGGTCACGACAGAGGTCGTGAGCGACGTCCGCCGAAGGGGCGGCTCCGTGTGGACGTGGACGGTCAACCAGACCGACGACATCCGACGCCTCGCAAGCATGGGCGCGCAGGCCATCACCTCCGACTATCCAGACAGGCTGAACGAGGCGCGCGTGTAGATGAGACCGCCCTCCCTTCAAACCGCGATGGCGCCGTACCTACGGCGCGCGCGCGTCCGGGCGATGTCGCGCGGCGCGGTGGACGGGATTCTCGTGGGGGCATTGGTCGCCGGAGCGGCCCTGTTGGCGGGCAGGTTGCTGGGCGTCGGAACGCCGGTTGCGGCGGGCTGCCTGTTCGTGTGTGTAGTCGCGGCGGGCGTCTTGCTCGCGCGTTTCTGGGCGCCGGACGATGGGCGACTCGTTGCCGCGTTGGACGCCGACCTGGGACTGAAGGCGCGGGTGCGGACCGCGTGGGAATCCGAAGCCGCACAGCGTCGCGAGCCCGTGGCTCAAGCGCAGATACGCGACGCCATGACGGCGTTGAGCGCGAAAACCCCGCGCGACTGGGCGCCGCGCCTCATCCCGCGTCGCGCATGGATCACGCCTGCGGCAGTGGCCTTGGCGGCGGCCGCGCTCCTGGCACCCTCTCGCGGCGAAGCGGGGCCGCAGCTCTCGGCGCCGCAGCGAGAGGCGATCACCGCGGCCGCGGACGCCCTGAGCGACGACAGGACGTTGAGCGCGCGCCTACGCGACGCCGAGTCGGTAGACGCCGCCCTAGCGGCCCTCGCCGACTATGAGGAGCGCGCCGAGACGTACGAGCAGAGACGGCGCGCGCTGAACACCGTCCGCGAAACGCTACGGCAGCAGCCGGACGGCCCCCGCGCCGCGGACGCCCTGGAGAGCGCCGCGCCGACATCCTACCCCGCGTTGCAGCAGCAACTCCGCGACCTACGCGAGAATCTAGCGCGAAACGCGACGACGGCAGGATTGGCGCACGCCCTGGAGGACATCGAAACGCGCGCCGTCACCGAGGCGACGTTGCAGGCGATCATCGACGAGTTGCGCAAGATCGAGGATGTCGCGCAAACGGCGCCGCTGGCATCCGTCGACGAGATACGCGCTCAAAAGCGCGCGGTCGCGTTAGCCGCTATCGACGTGGATGTGCCGGGCAACCAAGCGCGCACGGACGGAGTCGCCGGCGCCGAGACCGGCGACATGGTAGCGCAGGGATCACGGTTGCCAGACGCCGTCGCCGCGACCGAAACCGCCGACGCCATGCTGCTGCAGAGCCTCGAGTCGGCGTCCATGAGAGAATCCACCGTATACACGACAACGAGGGACGCCGACGGCCGCGAATCCACGCCCGTCTTCATGCCGTTCCGCGAGGCGGTCGCGAACGCGCGAGCAGAGATCGAATACGCCGTGCAGAACGACGAGCTCCCCGTCGCCTACAGGGACAGGATTCGGCGCTATTTCGACGCCCTACAACAGATCGCCGAGGAGGACGCGCCGTGAGCGACAACGCCGTCGAAGCGCGCGTCGACCGGTTCGTGGACGCATACAGTGCGGCGCGTGACGAAATCGAAGGCGTGATCGTCGGGCAGACCGAGGTGGTCGACGGCGTCCTCACCGCGATCTTCGCCGCCGGTCACGTGCTGCTCGAGGGCGTCCCCGGCCTGGGCAAGACCTCACTCGTACGCGCCCTCGCGGACGTCCTCCGCCTGGACTTCAAGCGCGTGCAGTTCACGCCAGACCTCATGCCCTCCGACGTAACCGGCACGCGCGTGCTCGTCGAGTCGTCCGAAGGGCGCCGCGAGTTCCAGTTCCAGAAGGGGCCGCTGTTCGCGAATCTGGTGCTCGCCGACGAGATCAACCGCGCGTCGCCCCGCACGCAATCGTCGCTATTGGAGGCGATGCAGGAGCGATCCGTGAGCGACGGCGTCACGACATACGAGCTCGACGCCCCCTTCTTCGTCATGGCGACGCAGAACCCGTTGGACATGGAGGGCACCTACCCGCTGCCGGAGGCGCAGTTGGACCGATTCCTGTTCAAGCTGCTCGTGCCGTTCCCGTCGGCGGGCACGCTCGCGACCATCCTGGAGCGCACCACCTCCAACGAGCCTCCTCACGCCGCGCCCATCCTGGAACGCGACGCGATCATCGAGTATCAGCGACTTGTGCGCGAGGTGCTGATCGCCTCGCCCGTCCGCGACTACGTGATACGGCTGACCCTGGCGACGCATCCACACTGCGACCACGCTCCAGAGTCCGTCCGCGAATACGTGGCATATGGCGCGAGCCCGCGTGGGGCGCAGGCGCTGGAACTCTCCGCGAAGGGACGCGCCCTGATGGACCGACGGCTGAACGTCGACTTCGAGGACGTCCGCGCCGTCGCGCTTCCCGCCTTGCGCCATCGCGTGCTTCTGAACTTCGAGGGATCCGCCGAACGGGTCGTCCCCGACACCCTCGTCACCGACGTCTTGGAGAGTGTGCAGTAGCACCGCGTGCGCTCCGCCGCGTGCGAGGGCGTGCCCCATACGCTATCCTGCCCGTGTGCGTGGTCGCGACGGTGACGCGAGCAGCGGAGGAGAGAGGCAATGCGCACATTCGTGCTATGGGCCGTCGTTGCGGCGTGCCTGTCCGCCTTCAGCGGGGCTTTCGCCGCGGACGATCCCGAGTTCGAAATCAGCATCGGCAAGCTCACGTTGGACGGCGAAAAGGACGCCGGCATCCAGGACAAATGCACCGAATTCGAACTGGACGTGCGGGTCAACCACGCGGGCGGGCCGCTGGACAACGATAGCGATTACACCGTCTACGTGTGCTACGACCGGCAGGCGATCTACTTCGCGTGTGACGCGGACGACGATGTCCCCCTATCCTCCGATGTGGCGGAGGCCGACTATCGCGACTCCGACTACATCCGCTTCTATCTCGCCACGGAGGACGACTTCGAGGGCGTGGACCGCATGGACGAGAATCACTACGCCTTCGTGTGGACGCCTCAGGACAAGAACGGCGACTGGAACCCCCAGGTGCGCGAAGTGAGCAAGACCGCGTACGGCGGCGTGGGTCACATCGACTTGGAAGCCGACCTGGCGGCGGATCACGTGATGTCGGCAAGCGGCCCAACCAACGACGGCTGGTACATCGAGGCCGCCATCGACTGGGACGTGCTGGGCGTCGAGGCGACGGAACGTGCGTTGCTCGGGCGCATCGTGGGCGTCATGTTCATATCGGGAGACACGGACATCGACAACGAAGGCCCCGCCGTACAGGAGCGCGAAGGCGAGGCGCGCATCGCCAGCGACGAGACGCAGATCGGCGGCTATTGGAGCTCGCCGGATCACTTCCGCGTCGCGGAGCTGGAGGACGGGTTGCTGCCTGTCGACGCCGTAGGCAAGACGGCCGTTGTGTGGGGAGCCGTGAAGGCCGCGCGCTAGTCGAGGAACTCGATCGAGTGCTCACGGCCACCCGCGCCCGGCGCCCTTGTCGCGTCGGCGCCTGCCGAGTTGACGATCCCAGCCGCAGCCGCGCTGTCCAACAGGAACGTGCAGTTCCCGTGGCTCTGTAACCACGACGCGGGGGTGTCCGCAGATTCGTCGCCACAGACGGCCCGGGCGATCGCGTCAGCCTTCGCGGCGCCCTTGGCGAGCAGCAGCACTTCGCGGGCGTCCATGATCGTGGCCACGCCTGCGGTGACGGCCTGTGTCGGCATGTCGTCGGAGTCGTCGAAGTAGCTCACGTTCGCCGCAACGGTGCTCTCCGCGAGGTCAACGACACGCGTCCGGGAATCCCTTGCGCTCCCCACCTCGTTGAACGCGATATGCCCATCCACTCCGACACCCAGCACCCACAGGTCCACGCCGCCCGCCGCGCGGATGTCGTCCTCGTACGCGGTGCACGCGGCGGCGTAGTCGTCGGAGATGCCCGGCGGCACGTGGAACCTTTCGTCCGGGAGATCGACGTACTGCATCAGGTCGCGGACCATGGTCGCGCGGTAGCTTTGAGGATGGTTCGGCGCCAGACCCAGGTATTCGTCCAGGTTGAACGTGCGCTTCGTTCGGAAGCTGATGGTCCCGTCGTAGTAGCGCTGGATGAGGCGGCCGTACACGTTCACAGGCGTGCTGCCGGTCGCCAACCCGAGCACTCGTATCGAATCCCACTTCCCGACCAGCAGGTCGGCGGCGTACCCGTCCACGTCGGACGTCACGACGACGCGCATGGCGTTCTGCCTTTCAGGTCAGGTGACGGCGAGCTCTCGCAACGACCCGCTCCACACAGCGTCCCTCGACACGTGCGCCACGATGAGCCCCGCCAAGGGCGTCTCCCGGGGCGCGACGATACCCGTAGTTTTCTCCGCGGTCATCCCCTTGGACATCAGCATGCAGAACGTGTCCTTCCGCAGACCGCGCGTGGTGTACCAGTTCCCCTGCCCCTTGGAGATGACCACGTCGCATTCGCGCAACGCGTGTACGAACTCCGGCGTCGCCCAGAACAGGTTCGTGCCGACGGTCGTGGAGCCGGAGGCGATGACCGATAGCCGTGGCTCCGCGCCGATGTCGAGGCCGATCCCGCGGGCAGCGGCGAGCACGTCCCCGCGAGTGGCGTCGTTGCTGGCGGCGGCCGATTTCGCGGCGACGACGACGACGTGCCCTTCGTCGAGCAGACGTCGGACGACGTGCAGGTCGAACACCGTCTCGCCGTCGTTGTCGGTGAGCCATAGCACGCGGGACGGATTGCCCTCGGTAAGTCGCTCCATGAACCGTCGCGTCGAGTCGATCGCCGGCGTGATGGACCCAGCCTCGGCCAGCGATTCCGCGAGAAAACCGGGATGCGAACGCATCCGTTCGAGCATCCGCACGCTGGTAAGGTCGATGAGGTTGGCCGCCACGTCCAGTCGCAACAGCTCCGGCCAGTCGCGGGATGCTGCGCCCAGGTCGTCTGCCAACGTGAGCGCCAAATCCCGGTCGCGCCGCTTATCGACGGCGTACGGATCGCCGTTCCCCGTGACCACGCCTGTGAGTCCATAGAGCCCGCCCCACAGCTCTTCCGGGGTCATGCGGTCGGTGACATGACGCCCCTCGAACTGCGCCGCCAGCAGCGTGTCGACGCTCGCCATCAGCAGCTTCCGTACATACTTCGAGGATGTCGCGCGTGGCGCGATCTCCTCGCGCATCATCCGGGAAACGTGCGCCCGAAGCGCTTCCCAGTCCGGGAGGCCACGCATGTCGCCGAACGTGTAGGCGCCGGGGAGGTAATCCTCCGGCACGAACTCCCACAGCGGCGGCGTGTCCGCATAGGGCATGCCAAGCGCCGGATCGCGCCGAATCCCGAGCGTCGCGCCGTCCACCGTCCAGTTCGCCGGCAGCACAGTCGCGTCTGCGCGGACGTTGGTCGCGCGTACGCCGCCGCTCACGACACTGTTCAGCAGCTCCGAGGACGACAACTCGGTAACTGTTGCGAGCTCGCGGATCGGCTCCGCGACGGGCGGCCCGCAGTCGGAGTCGGCTATCGCGACGTTGTGAAGGCGTGTGTCGGTCAGCCGGGACCTGGCCCCGACATGCGAGTCGCCCGTGACAGTAGCGTTGGCGAGCACGCAGTACGGGCCGACAGATGCGCCCGCGCCCAGATGGACGCGTCCCGCCAGCACGCACCCTACGCCCATGCCGTCGCGCGCCACGAACTCCTCGATATCGTCGTCCAGAGTGATCTGCGCGTCGGGATGCGGTCGGGCGCCGGCTTGCGCCAGCCGTTCCCGGACGCGCGCGTAGAGATACTCCTCGCCGTCCAGGACGTTCGTCCACCGGTTGACGCCGGAGCGGATCCCGCCCTCGTAGACGTGCGCGTGCGTGCGCAGCCCATCCTCGTGGAACAGTCGGAACAGGTCCACGTGGTGGTATTCGGTGTCCCCCTTGTGGAGCCACATCCGGTCGAGGCGTTCGAGGGCCGCCTCGCGCCGGAATATCGAGAAGCCGGTGTTCGTGATGGCGGCGCCCTTGGCGAGGGCCGCGCGCATCGTCGCCTGCTCGTCGCCGGTCATGTCGTACCACTCTTTCGTGCAAGTCAGCCGACCCGAGTCGTCGAAGAACAGTCCGCCCTTGTCGACGACGGCGTCGGGCCGTTTGCCACAGAGCGTAGCGTCGGCGCCCGCGATCACGTGGGTCGCCCACGTTTCGGCGGGCAACCGTCGGTCGATGAACGGCTCGTCGCCGAACGCGACGCCGATCAGCTCGGTATCCGAGGCTGCCAAGGCGTCGCGCGCGGCGCGTAGCGCGCCGCCGTTCCCGTTCGCCACGGGCTGTATCGCGACCACGCAGTCCTACGCGATGTACCGGTCGCACGCCTCCGCTTTGACTAAATCCCGCGCGACGCCGCCG
>NYZG01000261.1 GCA_002687025.1 Candidatus Poribacteria bacterium | reverse complement strand
CGTCGATCCGCGAGCGCGAGGATGTCCCGTGCTTGGTCCTCAACGGCGCGTTCGGCAACGTCCACACGGCGAACTGGATCGACCCATCGTATGTGGACGACCCGGACGCCATCGGCAGAGCTCTTGCTGATTCGCTTCCGACGACGGCGCAGTCGATGGAGTTCCAGAGCGACATGACGCTGTCCGCGGACAGCGAGCTGCTGGAACTCCCGCTCCGTGAAATCCCGGAGGAAGAACTCGCGTGGGCCCGTGCGACACTCGCGGGCGAGACGGCCGTGGCTCCGGCAGGCTCGCAGCGGTACGGCCGCGACGAGACCTACGCGGAGTCGGTGCTACTCGTCGCGGAGAGGAAGCGCGCTCGGGACTTCAGTCGCGCGGAAGTGCAGGCCCTGCGCATCGGCGATGCCGCGTTCGTGGGCCTGCCGGGCGAGGTGTTTGTGGAGACGGGGCTGCGCATCAAGGTCGCCGCGCCGTTCCGTCGCACGTTCGTGGTCGGCGCGGCGAATGGGATGGTCGGCTACGCTCCCCCGCCCGAGAACTACGTGCGCGGCGGCTACGAATGCACGACGGCGATGTGGAGCAAGGTCGCCCCCGAAGCAGCCGACATGATGGCCGACGCGGGAATCAGGCTGTCACACGCACTGGGCGCATAGCCGCGGTCAGCGAAGGTCGACGCGCGCGTTGCCCCGCTGCTGGGATTCCAGGAACCCCATGGTGATCTTGACCGCCTTGTGCGCCTCGACGCCCGGCGACGACTCCTCGCCTCCCTCCGCGACGAGGCGGACGATCTCCTGCGCGGCCGCGGGGATTCCCGTGATGGGCCACTCGGGCGCCTCGATGTGCTCCTCGGCGCCGTCGCGAATGAGCGTCGCCGCCCGGTCGTCGATCACGAGCCGGCCCGACTCGCCGACGATGTCCAGACCGAATTGCGAGGCAGTTTCCTTCGATCCCGCCGTGTAGAAGCCGCGGACGGCGTTGTCAAAATGGATGTAGCCGCTCACCGCGGGCTCCGTCGCGGGGACGTGCCCGCCATCGCCGGCGTAGGCGTCGTACTCCTCGTAGCCGTCTTCCAGGTGCGCAAACACCCAGTCGGGCGATCCGCCCGCGAACCAGCAGATGGCGTCGATGAGGTGCGTGCCGTTGCGGAAGAGCATCGCGCGCGGGCCGTTGAGAGCTCCGATGACACACCGCACCGGGCCGATGGCGCCTTCGCGCGACACGCGTTCATGCGCGCGGCGCCATAGGGGCTGCCAGCGGCGGGTATGGTCCACGGACAGTATCGCGCCGCTGTCGCGAACGGCAGCGATCATGCGATCCGCGTCGGCGATCGTCGTCGCCAGCGGCTTCTCGCAGAATATCCCACGAACGCCGGCCTGGGCGGCGTCCACTACCAGCGTCGCGTGCGCGTTGTCGCCCGTCGCGACGGTCACGACGTCGAGCGACTCCTCGGCGAGCATCGACGTGTGGTCTGTGTACGCGGTGATGTCGTCCCAGAAGTCGGACATATCCTCGCTGAGTGACTCAGCGGCGGCCGCATTCAGGTCGCAGGCGGCTACGACCTCCACGTTCGCCAGACCCGACAGGCCCGCTGCGTGCTCGCGTCCGATACCCGTGCACCCGATGATGCCCGCTCGAAGCATGCGTGCTCTCCTCCGCTGGTGTCGCCTCGCGTCGCGTTGGGCGGCCGACGCGCACGCGACCGTAGCACGACGCGTTGCGCGGCGGAACCCTCCAGCCTCGCAGCTGCGGAGGCCGCGCCGGTGCCCGACGACGGCCGGGACACTAAGGTAGGCCGCGGGTGGCGCCCTCCTGTCGACGCGACACGCGGTTGACACTTGTCGCGGGCGGCCCCTATACTACGCGCCGACGCATCGGCGGCCGCACCTTGCCGACTCGGCTGGCGATGACATTACCTTCGATGAGCTGAATCTGACCGTCTGTGACTTCACGGCTTGCACCGGAATTCTCCCACGTAGCGTATTGAGTGTGAGATGGAGGACCGATCGATGCTAACAACCGGGCGACAGTTGGGGTTGGGCGCGCTGCTCACCTGCGCGATCCTAGTTGGGGCCGGGTGCAACCCGACTCCCATCGTCGAGAATATGACCCCCACGCAGGGCACCGAAGACGGCGGTACCAGCATTCAGATTACCGGCCAGAAGTTCAAAGTCGGCGCGACGGTGCAATTCGGCGGCCAGTCGCTGACGCCGACCAATGTCACGAAGACTTCCATGTCGATCGTGTCGCCGGCCGGCGCGGTCGGCTCGGTGCAGGTGACAGTCGAGAACCCGAAGCAGAAGCGCGCCGAGAAGCAGATGTCGTTCACGTACCTCGACACGACGGCGCCCACCGTCAGCAGCGTGTCTCCGAGCGACGGTCACGTGTACGCCCAGGGCGCCGGCTACGAAGACGCCATCGCCACAGGCCTTACGCAGATAACGGCGAAGTTCAGCGAGCCGCTGGCCTCGGCCACGGTGGCGGTGAGCTCGGCCTCGCTGCCGGACGCCATCACGGGCGGCTACTCGGGCTCTGTGAACGGCGCCACGACCGTATCGGGCGACACCGTCACGTTCACGGCGAGCGAAGTGTTCGCGTCGGCTCGTTCGTACACGGTTAGCGTCGAGGGCGTGGATGTCGCGGGCAACCGCAGCGCGGCCAAGACCACGAGCTTCAGCGTGGGGACGCCCAAGCGTCTGCACCGATACGTGGTGCAGGAGGGCGACACGCTGCAGTCCATCGCCGCGCGGCCCGACACGTACGAAGATGCCGAGGCGTGGAAGAAGATCCTCCTCGTGAACCAGGACTACAACGAGATCAACCGCGACGCCCCGCAGGCGGGTCTCGGGCTGTGGCTCCACTGGGACGAATGATTCGCCCAATCAGATGACTCCGGCGGGCGGGCGGCAACATGTCGTCCGCTTCGCCACTTCAGAGGGCCTCTCCTGATGGCCGAGCGTCCGATCGCCATAGCGCACCGGGGATCGCCCGCGTCGGCGCCGGAGAACACGCTCGCGGGCTACCTACACGCCCTCGACGCCCAGGCCGACATGATCGAGGTGGACATCCGTGTCACCGTGGATGGACGGGTCGTGCTTCTGCATGACGCCGAGGTGGGTGGCTCCACCGACGGCGCGGGCGACGTGTCCTCCCTGACGTTCGACCAGGTTCGTCGCCTGGACGCGGGCGCCCATCGCGGCGGCGACTTCGCCGGCGAGCGTGTGCCGACGCTGGTCGAGGCCGTCGAGGCGGCGCGCGGGCGGGCGATGCTCAATCTGGACATCAAGGATGAGGCGGCCATAGGCCCAATGGTCCGCGACCTGCGGGCGCAGAACGCGTTGCGCGATGTCGTTGTCACCGGGTGCACGGAGGCCTGGGCGGCGCTCGTCCACGCGGAGGAGCCCGCGCTCCCAGTCTTCCTCAACATGGACGCGGCGCTGCGTGAAGCAGCTACCCAGGGGTCGATGGCGCTGGCCGAGGCCGGAGTGGGCCGCGCGCTCGCCGCCGGCCTGCGTGGTCTCAACTTCCACCACGGACATGTAGACGCCGAGCTCATCCGCTACGCGCATGCGCGTGGGGTGGCCGTGTGGACGTGGACCGTGGACGACACGGAACGCACGCGCGAGCTGGCAGCGTGGGGCGTGGACGCCGTTACCAGCAACGATCCTGCCGCACTCATGCGCACGCTCGGAGAGTTGTCGTGACGGTGGACACGCGCGGCGGCCCCGGCGCGGACACGGCGGCGCGTGTAGAAGCCATCGTGCGTGACATCGGCTTCCCTCTGGAGCCGGAACGGATGTACAGCCGCGTCCTGGATGCGGCGCTCCGTCTCACACGCTCTGACGCGGGCTCGCTCGCCCTGGTCGATGACGAGACACGCCTCCTGAACATTCCCGCGACCCAGGGCTTCTCGGACGAGACGGTGCGTAACCTGAAGATCGGTGTCGGCGAAGGCGTCATCGGGTGGGTCATCGAGAATGAGACGCCGCTTATCGTCCCGGACACGCACGAGGAGCCTCGGTTCATCGCCGGCGATATCGATGTCCGGTCGGAAATGGCGATTCCGATATTCCTCGGGGACCGCGTGATCGGCGCGCTCGACGTCAACGCGATGCGTCGCGACGCCTTCGGGAGCGAGGATGCCGCTGCGATGCTTGCGTTCGCCACGCAGATGGCCCCCAGAGTGCAGAACGCGCGGCTGTTCGGGGAGACGCGGCAACGGGCGGACGCCCTGCACGCGCTGTTCGAGATCGGCAAGCTGGTCTCGGAGACGCTCGACATCGATCGACTGATGGAGCGCATCGTCGAGCACGCGGTGCACATCATGGACGCGCGCATCGCGGCTCTCACCCTCCTCTCCGATGACGAGATGTTCCTCATCACGAGCGCTGTCGCCGGTGAAGGCCACGAATACGCGGCCAAGCCGCCGCTGCGCGTACACGAGAGTCTTATCGGCGAGGCCATCATTACGCGGCGGCCGCTCATCGTCGACGACGTGCAGAAGGACTCGCGGTACCAGTTCGTGCACATCGCCCGCAACCAGGGCCTTCGCTCGCTGCTCGCCGTCCCGATGATGTTCCGCGACAAGGTGCTGGGCGTCATCAGCATCTACAAGGGTCATCTGCACGTATTCAAGAGCGAAGAGATCGGCATCACCAAGAGTCTGGCCGATCAGGCGGCGATCGCCATCCGGAACGCGATGCTATACGACGGGATGATGACGCTGGAAGCACAGGTCAGGCGCCTGGAGAAGGTCGGCACGGCGGGGGAGATCGCCGTTGGGTTCGCGCACGAAGTGAGGAACCCGCTCACGGTGGTGAAGATGCTGCTGGACTCTGTCGAGGACCTGACCGCGGAGGACCGTGAGGTCATCAAGGCCGAGGTGGATCGGATGGGCGCCATCACCGAGCAGTATCTGAAGTTCGCGCGGCCGATCGAGCTGTCGCTCGAGCCGGTGATGCCGCAGGATGTCGTCGACGGCAGCCTGCGCCTGCTGGAACATCGCCTGACGCGCCACGGCGTGGAGGTGGAGACCGAATACCCGAGCGCACCGGTGGCCATCCTCGGGTCGGAGAGCCACCTGGAGCAGGTGTTCGTGAACCTCTTCATGAACGCGATGGACGCGATGCCCCGCGGCGGCGTCCTGAGCGTGGTCGTCGGAGGAGGCCGGCGCCACGTGGCGGTCACCGTCGAGGATACGGGGGCCGGCATCCCGCCGGCCATCTTGGACAGGCTGTTCGAACCGTTCAACACGTCCAAGGACGCCGGGATGGGGTTGGGGCTGTCGATCGTCCACAGGATCGTGCGCGACCACCACGGGCAGATCCATGTAGACACGCGCGAGGGCGAGGGGACACGCTTCACCATCCGCTTCCCTCTCGCCGACCCCGAGGAGGCCGAAGGCGCGTGAAGACCATCCTTATCGTGGACGACGAGCAGAACATCCACTTCGCCTTCCAGCGCGTGCTGGGGGACCAGTACCGGCTGGAGAAGGCGACTACCGCCGAGGACGGCCTCGTCATCATCGAGGATGGCCGAGCGGACCTCGTGATCATGGACATCAGTCTTCCCGGGATGAGCGGCCTGGACGCGCTGCAGCGCGTACGCGACGAGCATCCGCTACTGCCCGTCATCGTGATGACGGCGTTCACGACCACTCGGCACACCATCGAGGCGATGAAGCTCGGGGCTTACGAGTACTTCACGAAGCCGCCCGAGATGGACAAGATGCGCGAGAGCATCGAGCAGGCGCTCGACGACGCCGAGCAGCGCCAAGAGACCAGCAGCGCATCCTCTTACTCCGTGCCCGCCTCGGACGGCGCCGACGAGCCGGTTAACATGATCGGCTCGTCTCCTGCGATGCAGGAGGTGTACAAGATGATCGGCCGCGTCGCGGAGACCGACGTGACCGTGCTGATCACCGGTGAGAGCGGTACGGGCAAGGACCTCGTTGCGCGGGCGATCTGGAAGTACGGCCCGCGCGGCTCGCGCCACATGGCGCCCATCAACTGCGCCGCCATCCCGGAGAACCTGCTGGAGAGCGAGTTGTTCGGGCACGAGCGCGGCTCCTTCACCGGTGCCGACCGCGCGCGGATCGGGAGGTTCGAGGAGTGCGACGGCGGCACGATCTTCCTCGACGAAATCGGCGACATGCCCATAGGTCTCCAAGCGAAGCTCCTGCGAGTGCTTCAGGATGGCGAGATCACCCGCGTGGGAGGCTCCGGCACGATACGCGTCGACGTGCGCACGATAGCCGTCACGAACAAGCACCTCCAGAGCGCCGTGGAGCGCGGGCAGTTCCGCGAGGACCTCTACTACAGACTCAACGTCGTCACCATCCCCATGCCGCCGCTACGAGACCGCAGGGGCGACGTGGCGGAGTTGGTCAACTACTTCTTCGGCCGGTTCAGCCGAGAGCTCGGCAAGACGGTGGACATCATCGGGGACGACGTGCTGGAGTTCCTCGAGGCATACGCGTGGCCGGGGAACGTCCGTGAGCTCGAGAACACCCTCCGACGCGCCATGCTGCTGAGTCGAGGAGGAACGATCACCCGCGCCGACCTACACCTGCACGGCGAGGCGGGAGAGCCACCGGCGGCCGTCCGCCCGGCCGACACCGAATCGATGCTCATGCAGGGGTTCGATGCCTTCCTGGAGACGCCGCCCGACGAGGGCGTGATGACACACGTCGAACGACTGCTGCTGACGCGCGCGCTGGAGCACTTCCAGGGGAACCAGAAGCGCGCCGCGGAAGTGCTCGGCATCGCGCGGAACACGCTCCGCAGCAAGATGGAACGCTACCAGATCAGCAAGGACGTCCGAATACGGCGGCCGGACGGCGAACTCCCCTAACTCCCGCGGCAGGCGCTCAGCGTGGGATGGCCCGCGACCGCCTCCCCGTTCGCCTTCACGACTCGGCGCGCGAGAGCTCAGACCGCGCCGGCCAACGACCGCGAGCGCGCCGCGTACAGCCGCCTGCGCACAGCGGGCACAGGTAGCATCGGCCGCCTGTCGCGTCGGCCCGGGAGGGTGCTGCGCACCCGCAACAGGCAGTCCCAGCGGGCGTGGCATTGACTCGTGTGTGACGGGCGCCGTAGTGATGAGAACGTATGAGGAGACTTCTGAACGACTACGGCGCCGGTCTCTCGGCTCTCGGCCTCGTTGCCGTGTGCGTCGTCGCGTGCGGTTGCGGGGCCGATTACACGCCGGACGCCCCTGCCGTCCCGACAGACATCGACTCGGCCGTCACGACGATCCGAGGACAGGTCGAGCCGCGGGTGTCCGGCGTCGGCGTCATCGGCGTGCGGAACGGCGTCTCGAGTGCGATCGCGTCCACCGACGACGACGGTCTCTACGCTCTGCGGGACATCCCAGCGGGCGAATACAATCTGATCGCGTCGGGGCCGGGGTTCTTCACCGACACGTCGGCCCGCAACGTGATCGTGGCGCGAGGCGAGCAGGTCGAGGCCCCGCTGATCACGATGCGGCCGGTCGCGGCTGCGGCGACGATACAAGGACGCGCTGTGGATGACCTGACCGGCGACGCCATGCGCGATGTGCAGGTTACCGTCGAATGCCGCGCCGGCGTGTGTTCGAACATCACCGCGGTGACGGACGAGGACGGGCGGTTCGAAGTAGCGATCTGGCCGGAGTTGGATGCCCGGCTCGTCTTCCAGAAGGCCGGCTATGGGCCGGTGTTCATCAGGATCGACGCTCTGGCTGCCGGCGCGGCCTTCGAGGCACCGGCCGCTCGCCTAACCGAGGGCTTGCCGTGAACCCGCGGATTGCCGCCGCCCTGTGCGCCGGCGCGCTGTTGTGGGGCTGTGGGGAGGGCCCATCCGCGGACATCGTGGACGTTGGGCCGGAGACCGGCACGATCCAGGGCTTCACCGCGCCAATCGACATCTCGATCGCCGAGGTCGTCGTGCTGGTCGGCGAACGGGAGGTGCGGCGCGCTGAGTTCCGTGACGGCCAGTTCAGCGTGGCCGAGTTGCCATCTGGGGTGTACCGGCTCGAAGTGCGCGCGTTCGGGTACCAGGTCAACGACGCCGCGCGCGACGTGGCGCTGGCGGCCGGGCAGACTCTGGACCTGGGTCGGTTCGTCCTCGTGGGTGACGGGGAACTGATGGCGGACATCCCGAAGGTCGCCGGGACGCTGACCGACGCCGCCAGCGGCAAGCCCGTCGTAGGCGCCGCCGTACAGGTGACGTGCTCGGCCGGCATATGCAGCGTGCAGCGGGCGACCACGGACGCGGGCGGGGCGTTCGTCGTCCTGGCTCCGGCTGAGCAGGACATCCGGATATCGTTCCGCGCCGAAGGCTACCTGGCGCTGTTTCTGCCGTTGGGGCCGATTTCGCTGGGAGGGATTCGGCGCGTAGCTCCCAGCATCCAGCCTGTCCCGCGGTAACGCGCGGCCGCTCGCCTCGCAGGCGTTCGAGGCGGCCGGGAAACCGCGGCGCGATCCTGGGGCGGGCCGCAACTCCCCTTGAAAAGCCAGAATTCGCTGCCCTAGACTTGGGACGCGCCGACGTCGCTACCGTGCCCACGGCCCGACGACGCGCGGCGCGCGTACACACTAAGAGCCGCGAGAAGATGTCGTGAGTGAGTCCGCAGCCTGCCAGAAGTGCGAAGCCGACATATCGGGCGACGGGTTCATCGAGAACCACAAGGTGTGCCCCGAGTGCGGATTCCACTACCCTCTCACGGCGCGCGAACGGCGCGACCTGCTCATGGACCGCGACACGTTCGAGGGATTTGCCGACGATCTTTACTCCGTCGATTTTCTGGGGTTCCCACGGTACGCCGCGCGCCTGGACACGTACCGCGCACGCACCGGCCTTCCCTCGGAGATGGTCACGGGAACCGGCGCCATCGGAGGGTGCGGCGTCGTCCTCGGCGTGACGGACATGCACTTCATTATGGGGAGCATGGGGTCTGTGGTTGGCGAGAAAATCACGCGGTGCTTCGAGGTGGGCATCGAGCGGGGGCTGCCCGTGGTGATCGTGTCAGGCTCGGGCGCGGGCGCCCGCATGGACGAGGGCACCGTGGCACTCATGCAGATGGCGAAGACGAGCGCGGCCGCCCGCAGGCACGCCGACGCGGGACTGTTCTACATCTCGGTGGTGACGAATCCGACGATGGGCGGCACCGCCGCCAGCTTCGTGACGCTCGGCCATGTCATTATCGCGGAACCGGGGGCCATGATAGGGTTCGCGGGGCCGCGGGCTCGCGCGGCGATCGGGGAGAAGATGCCGCCGGAGCTGCAATCGGCCGAGGCGCTCATGGCGAACGGCATGCTGGATATGGTTGTTCCGCGCGCGGAGCTGCGCGCGACGTTGCTCGACCTGCTGAATTTCGTGGCGAACAAACCGCCGGCCGCGGCGTTGTGATGACGTGGTCGGTTATCCGCTTGTAGGGGAACAGATGCCCAGACGACTCGTGATCGTGGAATCGCCGGCCAAGGCGAGCACGATCGAGAAGATCCTCGGCCAGGACTATACGGTTCAGGCCTCGATGGGGCACGTGCGTGACCTGCCCCGTTCTAAAGAGTCCGTGGATGTCGAGAACGGGTTCACGCCTGTTTACGAGGTCATCAAGGACAAGAAGAAGGTCATCGCCTCGCTCCGCAAGGCGGCGAAGGAGGCCGACGAGATCATCCTCGCGGCGGACCCGGATCGCGAGGGCGAGGCGATCTGCTGGCATCTGGCCGAAGAGCTCAAGACGACGAAGAAGCCGATCCGCCGTGTGACGTTCAACGAAATCACGCCTGACGCCATCACGGCCGCGATGCAGAGCCCGCGCGAGATAGACCAGTCGCGTGTTGACGCGCAGCAGGCGCGACGGGTGCTGGACCGACTCGTGGGGTACCGCATCAGTCCGCTGCTGTGGCGGAACGTGCAGAAGGGATTGAGCGCCGGGCGGGTCCAGTCCGTCGCCGTGCGGCTGGTCTGCGAACGCGAGGACGAGATTCGCGCGTTTACGCCCGAGGAGTACTGGACCGTCGCGGCGACCGTGGACGGTGACGCGAAGATGAAGTTCGTCGCGCGGCTTTACCGCATCGGCGAGCAGAAGCCGGGCTTCGGGTCGTACGGCTTCGGAATCGACGGCGCGCGCGCCGAAGAAGTCGCCACCGACCTGCGACAGCAGTCGTTCGTGGTCGACTCGGTCAAGAAACGGCAGCAGAAGCAGTCGCCGAAGGCGCCGTTCATCACCAGTACGCTGCAGCAGGAGGCCGCGCGACGCCTTCGCACCACCGCGCGCCAGACGATGGCCGTGGCCCAGCAGCTGTACGAGGGCGACCCGGATCGCGATCTTGTCGGGCTCATCACCTACATGCGCACGGACTCGGTGCGCGTCTCCGACGATGCCATTGCCGAGGCTCGCGAGTTCATAGACGGTCGCTACGGCGCCGACTACGTCCCCGCGAAGCCGCACGCGTTCCGCACGAAGAAGAGCGCCCAGGACGCGCACGAAGCCATCCGACCGACATCGGTCGCGCGGACGCCCGAGTCGCTCAAGGGCTCGCTGACCGACGAGCAGATGAAGCTGTACGACATCATCTGGAAGCGGTTCGTCGCCAGCCAGATGAGCGACGCGATTCTCGACCTGACGACCATCGACATCCACGCTGGCGACTACAAGCTGCGCGCGTCCGGGTCGATCGTGCGGTTCCCGGGCTTCCGCGACGTGTTCATGGAGACGTCCGAGAACGGGTCGTCGCAGAAGGCGGCCGAGGAAGACGCCAAGCAGCCGCTCCCGGACGTCCAAGACGGCGAAGCCCTGAATCTGCACGAGCTTGATCCGGGGCAGCACTTCACGGAGCCGCCGCCGCGTTACTCGGAGGCGTCGCTGATTCGCGAGCTCGAAGAGCGTGGCATCGGCCGACCCAGCACGTACGCGTCCATCATGTCCACGATCCAGAACCGGAAGTACGTCGACCGCATCAAGGCGCGGTTCCATCCGACCGACGTGGGCGAGATGGTCACGAAGATGCTCGTGCGCAGCTTCCCGGACATCCTCGACATCGACTTCACCGCCAAGATGGAGTCCGACCTGGACGAGGTGGAAGAGGGCGGCCGCAACTGGGTCCAGGTGATGGACGAGTTCTACGGACCGTTCACGGAGGCGCTGGAAGGCGCCGCCGACAAGATGTACGAAGAGAAGAAGAGCATCGAAGAGGTGACGGACAAGGAGTGCGAGGAGTGCGGCCTGCCCATGGCGATCAAATGGGGTCGCTACGGGAAGTTCCTCGGCTGCACCGGATACCCCGACTGCAAAACCACGCAGCCGCTCGATGGCAAGAAGGCCGCGGAGCCGATCAAGACCGGCGTGGCGTGCCCGGAGTGCGACAGCGGCGAGCTCCTGGAGCGCAAGAGCCGTCGCGGCAAGGTGTTCTACGGCTGCTCGGAGTATCCGACGTGCAAGACAGCCGTGTGGGACCCGCCGGTGTCCGGCATGCCTTGCCCGGAGTGCGAGGCGCCGTTCCTGACCCATCGCGTGACGAAGACGCGTCACTACTACCTCTGCTACCGACGCGACGAGTGCGGGTACAAGAGCGACCCCGAGCCCGTGACCGAGGAGAACCCCGCGCCAACGCACGGCATACCGCCCGCCGAGCAGCCGGCCGCGGACGCATAGGAACGGGGGAGCCATGCGCGTCGCGCTGCTGGAAGTCGACCACTGGCACGTGGGCATGTACGTCGACGGGCTGCGCGATGTCGACGGGGTCGAGATCGTCGCGGTGAGCGACGCGAACGTAGGCTGCGCGCGATCCTGGGGCGAGAGCATCGGCTGCGCGGCGTACGGCTCGGCCGCCGACCTGCTCGACCGCGAGAGGGTTGACTTCGTCTTCGCCTTCGCGCCCCACTACCGCATGATCGGCCTCGCACGGCTACTCGTGGAACGCGAGCAGCCGTTCGCGATGGAAAAGCCGATGGCTCTCGACGCGGCCGACCTGGCTCCGCTCGTCGAGGGCATTGAGTCGTCGGGGATGTTCGCGGGGGTCGCGTTCGTGCGTCGCATGGGCGGCTACGGCGGGGCGCTGCTGCGAATGCGCGAGGAGCTCGGCCCCATCCACCACTTCCAGGGGCGGTTCATTGGCGGGCCGATGCAGCGGTACGTCGACGACGGATGCCCCTGGGTGCTGCGACGCGAGCACGCGGGCGGCGGCTGCATGATCAACTTCGGCACGCACTTCATCGACCTGTTCCTCCAGCTCGTCCGCGAGCCGGTCACGCGCGTGTTCTGCCAGACCAGCAATCGGCTACACGGCGAGACGGTGGAGGACCTGGCGAGCGTGTTCATGCGCACGGAATCCGGCGCCGTGGCGACGCTGGAGTCCGGCTATCTCATCCCCGCGGAGCCCAAGGAAGACACGATCGCCGTCAGCGCGGAACATGCATACGTCGGCAACGAGGGTACCAAGTGGGGCGGGCCGACGTTCGCCTTCCGAGACGGGCGCGTCGTGAAGGCGCCTGAGGGCGAGCCGGACTATGCCGACTACGTCGCCGATGTCGTGCGACGGTTCCGCGCCGGCGAGCCGCCCATCGCCGATGTTGCGTCGATGGCGCGTGTGCTGTCGTGCGTCAACGCGGCGTACGCCTCGGCTGAGAGTGGCGAGCCAACGGCGCCGTCGCTCTACCCGAACTGATGTTCTCTGTTATCCTTTGAGCAGCGAGTGGCGCCAATATGCGCGTTGCGCGAACCGGGCGGGCGCCCGTGCCGTTAGATATGCGTGAGTGCTGAGCGCGGCGCGGCGACGCCTGACCATACACGCCCGACAGGAGTGGCTTAGGGATGCTATATCGGTGGCGACTACTCGTTCTGACGGTCGTGTTGGGCGCCGTGTTCGTCGGAGCGGCGCATGCGGGCGCCGGCCGCACCGGCGCGCCCATCCTGGACCTGCCGCACCGCAGTGTCCGGGCCGCGGGCCTCGGGGAAGCGTTTGCGACCTATGACAGCGATGTGAACTCCGTCCTGTGGAATCCCGCCGGGCTCAGCACGATCCGGGAGCCGCAGCTCCTGGGCGGGTGGACTTCGTTCGAGCAGGTGTTCAGCGAGGCGGGCGAGGGTCTCTACTACGCTCTGTTCGCCGGCGCCACGCCGGTTGGGGACGTTGGTGTCGCGGGCGCGACGTTGCAGCTCAACGGCCAGGGCACGATAGACATCACGACAGATTCGCCAGAAGTGATCGCCGTCGAGGGGCTCGGCACGAACTGGGTGCTCGGCATGTCGTACGCCGAGGAGCTGTCTTCACACCTGCGCGCGGGGCTGACCGGGAAGATCATCCACCTGCCGCTGGGAGTCGGTTTCGAACAGGCGAGCTCGGCCACCGCATACGCCGTCGACGCGGGGGTGCAGGCGGACTTCAGTCGCGTCACCGTCGCTGGGTCCGTCCTGAACTACGGCACGCGCGTGCAATTCAAGGACGCGTACCAGAGCGACCCGCTACCCCGCAAGTTCCACGGCGGCATCGCCGTGACGGCGCTGGACGTGCCGAACACGCGGCTGGTGGTGAGCGTCGAAGCCGTCGCAGCGATCGACAAGCTGTCCCAGAACCGAGACGACGAGGACTTCGTACAGACCGTGGACGAGCGCGTGTTTGTCGGTCAGAACGACTCGGAGTCGAACTACGCCGGCATGTCGCGCGACGAGATCGCCGATCAGTTGGTCAAGCAACGCGGCGCGGGGATACACGCCTTCGGTTGGGAACGACTCGAGCGGAGCCTGGGGGCGGAACTGACGTTGGGCGAGGTGTTCAAGGTGCGGGGCGGATTCAAGAAGTTCGACAGCGCCTCGGAGCCGCCGCAGACGTTGGAGTTCTTCGACCGCGTGACGTTCGGCTTTGGCGTGGACGTCCGGAGCTTCGGGTTGCCGTTCGTCATTGACTACGCGAACGCGATCTGGGGCGCGGGCGGGCCGCTGCTCGAGCGCGTCAATAGCTTCTCGCTCTCCTTCCGACTGTAAACGGGAGTTCCCATGCGCTTCAGAGCACATGTCGCGGTATGCTGTGCGCTCGCCCTTGCGGCCATCGGCGCGCGCGCACAGAGCGAATCACTCGATGCAGAACTGCCGGACTCCGACTCGGCGTACCTCCCGTCGGCCGCGGCTCTGTCGCCTGGCCGGGCGTTCCTCTACTCCGCCGCCGTTCCGGGCGCTGGGCAACTGTACGCGGGGAGGAAGCGCGGGTATGCCTACCTGGCGGGGGAGGCAGTTCTCGCGGTCGGGTATTTGCTGAGCCGGAGCGACGCGAGCGATATCGAGCAGCAGTACATCGACGCGGTGCGCGCCGGCGTTACCTTCGACGGGGTGGGCGACTTCGACGAGTGGAACCAGGAAGACTTCGAGCACGCCACCGATTACGACAACTGGCTCAACACCTACACCGACGACAACGGCCAGCCCATCGACCGAGTCGGCCCGTTCTACTGGAAGGACATCGAGGACTTCCGCACGCAAGACCCGCGCGATCCCGCGCAGGGCGACATCCCGGACTCAGCGGCCCGGCTCGTGTCGAAGCAGCTTCGCACGGATAGCAACGCCGCCTTCAAGCGCACACGCGGCATCCTCGGGGCGATGATCTTCAATCACCTCGTGAGCGCCATCGACGCCCGCGTCTCGGCGCGTATCCACAACGCGGACATGAATGACAACGGCCTCGGCCTCCGAGCTGAGCCGGTCGATGCGGGCGGCGTCATCGCCGTGACCTGGGCGCGCGGATTCTAGCCCCAGATGTTGCTCTAGCCGTCCCTCCGCGCGGTATAGTCCACCGACGCCAGTCGCTACGTGGACACCCGATCCCAGCGGAGGGCTCGATGTCGGCGCCCGCACACCAGACGTCTACCTTACCAGCGCTCGCGGTCGCTCTGTGCCTCGCGCTAGGCGCGTGCGGCGTGCACACAGGCTGCGGCGAGGATGCCACCGTCGACGACACGCGCGACGAGGCGCCGGGCGACTCAGGGAACGCTGACGCCGCGTTGGCTCCAGCTTTCACGCTGGAGACGCTCGCCGGAGAGGCGGTCTCGCTCGAGGAGCACCGGGGCAAGGTCATCATGGTGAACTTCTGGGCGACATGGTGCGCTCCCTGCCGGGAGGAAATGCCTCTCTTCGAGCAGCTCAGGGCGGACGTCGGTGAAGGAGACTTCGAGATCCTCGCGGTGTCGGTCGACGAGGAGCCACGGGACGCGATTCCCGCATTCCTGGAGGGGATCGGCGGGCTGTCGTACCCTATCCTCCTCGGCACGCCTGAGGTGGTCGCTGACTACAACATCGGAATCGGCCTGCCTACGACGTACATCGTGAGTCGCGATGGGCGCGTCGTCGAGACACTCATCGGCGGCCAGGCGTTGGAGGTGTTCGGGCCGTTGGTTAGGAAGCACCTGTGATGCGGCGTATGGCAAGCGTCACGTTCGCGATTCTCGTCGTGTCAGTCGCCGGCTGCGGCCGCATGTCGCTGACTTCGAGTGGGCATCTCGCGTTGGACCTCGGCGGCGCCTCCGCGGGCGCCCTGAACGCGCTGCCCCCGCGGCATGCCGAGCCCGTCCTTCAGGCGTTCGACGCGCAGCAGAACGACGGCGCCGACCTCTCAGACCCGAATTCGCGCGCCGGCGCGAATTGCGCGGGAGGCGTATGCGCGATCTTCTAGCCTGTGTCGCGGCCCTGGCGTGGTGGGTGACGACGCTGGCCGCTCCCGCGCTGCTGTGGGCGCAAGGGCCGGAGCTGACCGCGTCGTTCACGCCCCAGATCGAATTCAACAACCACATCGAGTTCGGGATCAGCGTCGATCCCAGCACCGTGTCCGCGTCGCGGACGAGTCCTCAGCTCAGAGGCTCGCGATCTACGCTGGAAGCGCTCGTGGAGGCGACGCACGACTCGCCGCGCGTCGCGTATCGGCTGGCCCTTGCCCCGTCGGTGGAGAACTACTCCGGCGAGGGCGGCTTCCTCGACCAGTTCGACGGGACGCGCCTGCCGTTGGCGGCATCCTTGACGTATCGCCCATGGCAGGCGGGCCCGGGGCTACGCCTGCGCGCTCAAGCGACACGCCTGACTCGCGAGGCGGCCATCTACGACAACTGGGAACCGACGGCGGAGATCAGCGTCGGCGAGTTCGCGTCGTACGAGTTTCGTCGTCGCGTCTTCGACGACTCGGACAGGCGCGAGGACTACCTGCTCATCAGTTCCACGCGCCACCAGGGCCGCGTGGCGGGGCGTATCCTGCACGGCGCGAAGACGCGCGTCGACACGTCGTACCGCCTGCAGAACGAACGGTACGGGACGAACTTGTCGGCGCTGCTGTACATCGCCACACAGGTTCCCGCCACGTTCCGCCGCGAGGACACGCGCCACTTCGTCGACGCCACGGCTCTTCGGGTCTTGGGGTCGGCGTTTCTTGTCGAGGTGGGCGTCTCCGGTATGTGGAACCGGTCGAATACTGACTTCTACGACTTCCGCACGAACGAGGCGTCGGTGACGGCGTTCTGGTCGGCCGCCGATGGGAGTTGGCTACGGGTCGTGGCGAGGCGAAGCTGGTTGCGGTACGGGACTCGTGACTTCCAGGAGACGTTCGGCGGGCCGGCGTCGGTGCGGCGGGACAGCGCGTGGCAAGGCGTGCTTACCGGGGAGTGGCGCGTGGCCGGCGATGTCGCGGTGACGGCCTCGGCGGACATCCTGCGGAATCGCACGAACGACAGCCGCGAGGAGATCGACTTCCTGAACTACACGCAGGCGATTTACCGCATCGGCGTCTCGGCGGCATACTAGCGCCCGCGCTCCTACCCGCGCGCCAGTAGGAAGACGCCGACACAGACCACAAGCACGCCCGCCAGCCTCGTCGGCGACCACCCCTCGCCGAGCCACCTCCACGCGACGAACTGCAGGGCGATGAACACGAGGGACTGCTGTAGCGGATAGACGACGCTTATCCGCATCTTCGACAGCAACCAGAGCCACAGAAGCAGCGACCCGCCGAACGTCAGGATGCCGCCGAGCACGCGCGCGTCCACAACGGCCCGCGCGGCGGCCGCCCCCAGTGACGTGGACCCCTCACCGACGCGACGCATCCCCGCCCGCAACAGCGACTGTGCGAGCACCGTCAGAACGACGTTGGCGGCGAGTATTGCGACCAGCCGAGCTCGGTCCATGTGGCTCCCCTGATGTCGCGGCGCGCGAGAATGGCGGACGCGCATCGGCCCTCACAGCAGGTACCGCGCGTCCTTGGGCGCCTCGGCCAATTCGTCGGGAGTGTTTGCGCGCTCGTGGTGTTCCGGCTCCTGGGCCCAGAACACCTGGGCGATGTACGGGGTGTCCTCACCCGGGCGGGGCGCCGCGATCTCGGGGATCACCACGCCGGTGCGCATGAGGCCGCCGTCTGGAGTGGGATGGTAACACGCCGCGCCCAGGCTGCCGTTCATCTTCACGCCGACAAAGAGCGTGGGCATCATCGGGAGCATGGCTGCGTAGTATTCACGGATTTCCGCCACGCCGACGTACTTGCGGGTCGGAAAGGCGTACAGGGTCGATTCGTCCCCGTAGAAGGAGAGGCAGGCGTCGATGTCCTTCTCGACGTGTGCCTTCGCGTAGTCGCGCATAAAGCCCTCGGCGAGTGGGTCCGTCGGCTCCAGCGTGGTGTGGCCGGGTCGGAGCTCCCTGAGTCGCTTCCGGGCGCGCGAGTGGATGTTCTTCACCGGCGCCGGAGCCGATCCCAGGGCCTCCGCGGTCTGGGTCACGGACCATCCCAGCACGTCGCGTAGCACGACGACGAGGCGCTGCAATGGCGAGAGCTCCTGCAAGACGCAGATGAACGAGAACTCGAGGCTCTCGCGGATGTCGTCGGCGTCGGTGTCGGGATCGGTAGCGGCGAGAAACTCGTCCGCGGTTTCCAACGGGTCGGGCAGGACGACCTCGCGACGTTTTCGGGCAGATGTCAGGAAGTTGTAGCACGTGTTGGTCGCTATTCTGTATGCCCACGTGCGGAATGCGGACCTTCCCTCGAACCTGTCGTACGCGTTGGCGATCTTGATCAGCGAGTCCTGGGTCAGGTCCTCAGCGTCCTCGACCGACCCGACAAGCCGGTAACAGAGGGCAAAGAGGCCGGGCCAGACCTCCTCCAAGAGCGCGTCGATGGCCTTGGGCTCCGACGGCGGGGCGTCATGTGGCATGGGGGACCCAGTCTGCTGGCACGGTCCGTGCGCACGCTATGTGGACCTTGGCGCGCTGTTTGTGACTCATCCGCGATACCGCAGGGGATGGTGGCTGTCTAATTGTCAGGAACCTGCAGTCTGAAAGGCGCATCGTCGGCATTCAGAGCAGACGGCGCCGCGGCAACCGACGCGTTGAGAAGGAGGTAGGGCCGATGAGGCTTACTCGTATATTGTCACGGGCTGCGCTGTTCGCGACCATCGCCGCGGTGGCATGGGGCGTGTCCGCGGACGCCCGTGCGACGACGTTCCGATCCGGTGAGAATGCGCGCAACATCGTGTCCTTCAGGTCGAAGGCCCCGCTGGAGACCATCGTCGGGAAGACCTCGAAGGCCCACGCCGAGGTCATGGTCGGTAACCTGGACGATCTGGCGAAGGATCTGTCGGCGAGCATTACGGTGGACCTCGCGAGTCTGGACACGGACATCGCTCTCCGCGATCAGCACATGCGCGACCAGTACCTCGAGACGGAAAAGCACCCGAACGCCGTGTTCACGCTGGACGAGGTCGTTTCGGCTTATACCACGAGTGAACCGGACGGCCAAGGCGCTCACACGGCCGTTGACGGCCTCCAGGCGGGCGTCGAAACCCATGTGGTGGTTAAGGGCACGTTGCAGCTGCACGGCGAGAAGCACGACATCACCGTCGACGATCTTGCCATCACCTACTACCCGCGGGGCGCCGAATCCCAGGCCGTGTTCCGCGACGATGACGGCGACATGCTGATCGTGTCCGGGTCCGTCGGCGTGAAGCTCTCGGACTACAGCATAAAGCGGCCCCAGTTTGTCCTCCTCAAGCTCTCCGACGACGTTCGGGTGTCGTTTTCCGTGGCGCTCAGCTCCGGCGTGACCGGCGGCGATGGCGAATCCATGGCGGGATGCGGCGGCTGTGGCGGATGCGGGGACGGGCCCTGCGGTTGCTGCGGCGGCGGATGTGGTGATGGCGCCTGCGGTGGCTGTGGTGGTGGCTGCGGCG
>NYZG01000260.1 GCA_002687025.1 Candidatus Poribacteria bacterium | reverse complement strand
TTCCGAGCTTCCATGCGCTCGTCGTCCTGCTCCTGCTGCATGTGGTCGAGAAGCCTGGCAAGCAGGATCTTCATGGCTCGCGCGCGGTTCTTTATCTGTGACCGCTCGTCCTTACACACCACCATGATCCCCGTAGGCAGATGCGTCATGCGCACCGCGGAGTCGGTCATGTTGGCGTGCTGGCCCCCCGGTCCACCGGCGCGGAAGGTATCGACGCGGAGGTCCTCGTTCTTGATCTCGACATCGACCTCCTCGGCCTCGGGCAGTACGGCCACGGTCACGGCGGACGTGTGTATCCGGCCGCTAGTCTCGGTTTCGGGGACGCGCTGAACGCGATGGACGCCGCTCTCGAACTTCAGCCGGCTGTACACGTGGTCGCCGGTGATGGACACGACGACTTCCTTGAACCCGCCCAACTCGGTGGGGTTCGAGTTGACGAGTTCCATCTTCCAGCGCTTGCCCTCGGCGTACCGGCCGTACATGCGCATCAGTTCGCCGGCGAAGAGGGCCGCCTCGTCTCCGCCGGCGCCGGCGCGGATTTCGAGGAGGATGTTCTTCTCGTCGTTGGGGTCCTTGGGCAGGAGGAGAATGCGCAGGTCCTCCCCGAGCTCGTCCTGGCGCGCCCGTAGTATCTCGATCTCCTCGAGCGCCATGTCGCGCAGCTCCTGGTCGCTTTCGGTGTCGAGAAGCTCGCGCGCCTCGCCCAGCTCATCGAGCACCTTGCGGTATTCGGCGCTCGCGGTCGCGACCGGTTCGATCTCGGCCCGCATGCGCCCGAGTCGCTCGAGCTCGGAAGCCCTGCTGTACACCTCCGGGTCGCCCAGGTCCTTGTCGATGGACGCGAGCTTGTCTTCAATCTCTGCGAGCTTGTCGATCAGGTCGGCCATGGTGTCCTTCCGCTCAGACGGCTAGATAGGTCAGCCCGATCGCCGCGGCGCCCAGCATCACATAGATCGCGTCGATCCGAAACACGAGCAGCGCCACCATCGACAGGACGAAGACGCCAACCGCGCGTGGATCCCCAAGAAGGTACCGGCTTTCCGCCCCGGTCGCGTGCGACAGCCGCCACATCCCGGCGAGGCTGACGGTGATGCCCAGCATCACCAGCGCGAAGGGGGCCGCGTGGGCCGCAAGGCCGGAGCCGCGGGGTATCACTACCCCCGTAAAGCTCAGGAAGGCATCGGCCAGGAGAGCAAGCACCGCAGGCTTTATGCCGCGCACCGCCGCTCTGAGCGCGCCGAACAGCGTGCCCATCGGCCCGGGACGATCCACCGCGCCGTACGAGAGCGCCGCTCCGAGGAGCGTCATGCCCGACAGTGACGGCAGGAGATACGCCACAACGGCCAGAGCCGCGCCGAGCACGCCCGCCTGCGTATAGCCCACGTAGGCGACCACCTTCGTCGCGATGGGGCCGGGCAGGATATTGGCCGAGGCCCATCCCGACTGAAACTGATCCAGGGTCAGCCACTGCTGCTTGTCCACGATCTCGTCCTGCATGGCGTTGACGAGCGCGTGACCGGACCCGAAGATGAACGCCCCGAGCTTCAGGAAGGTAAGGAACAGCTTCAGCATACCACCGACCGAGACGATCCCCAGAGCATGCGCACAGGCGCGGCGCCGTGCGGAGGCCGCGCGTCGGCTGGCGGATGCGGGATCATGGAGTGTGGCGCGCCAGGGATGTCAGGACTACGCCTACGCTTCGGCGTCCGTAGCGGCTTCCTGCTTCTGCAGATTGAACTGCTTGTACTTCTGCTCGAATTTCTCCACGCGTCCTTCAGTGTCGACCACGCGACGCTGACCCGTGAAGAACGGATGGCAGCTTGCGCAGATTTCGACGCGGACATCTTCCTTCGTGGAGATCGTCTCGTACGTGGCCCCGCAGACGCACGACATGGACGTCGTGTGCATGTGCGGGTGGATTCCGTCCTTCATGAGGCTGTGTCCTTTCGAGGCGCCGGGTCGCTGCGCAGGTTGTGGCGGGACGGGCGGCTAGCCCTTCATCGACTCCAGGAACTCTTCGTTGGTGTCCGTCTTCCGCATGCGGTCCTGGAACAGTTCAATGCACTCCGACGGAGACATCTTATTCATGAACTGCCGCAGAATCCAGATCTTGTTCAGCGTCGTCGGGTCGAGCTGCAGTTCTTCACGCCGCGTCTTGGACTTCTTGACGTCCAACGGCGGGAACTTCCGCATCTCGAACAGTTCGCGGTCGAGGTGGATTTCGGAGTTCGCCGTGCCCTTGAATTCCTCGTAGATGTACTCGTCCATACGGCTTCCCGTATCGACAAGCACAGTGGCGAGGATCGTAAGGCTGCCGCCTTCCTCGATGTTCCGCGCGGCGCCGAGGAACTGACGCGGGCCCATCATGGCCCCTGCGTCGATGCCGCCGGACAGCGTCTTGCCCGTGTGCGGGGCGACGAGGTTGTACGCCCGCGCGAGCCGCGTGAGGCTATCGAGTAGGATCACGACGTCGTTGCCGTATTCGACCGACCGCTTCGCCCTCTCGATGACCATCTCGGCCACGGCCACGTGCCGTTCCGGCGGCTCGTCGAAGGTCGAGCTGACGACCTCGCCGTTGACCGACCGCGACATCTCGGTGACTTCCTCGGGTCGCTCGTCGATCAGGACGACGATGAGGTCCGCATCGGGATGGTTCGTCTCGATGCCGTGCGCGATGTCGCGGAGCAGGTACGTCTTGCCACCGAACGGCGGCGCCACGATTAGCGAGCGTTGACCCGCGCCGACCGGGGCGATGAGGTCTATGATGCGGGTCGAGAGGGTGACTCGATCCGTTGCGAGGGCGAACGGCTGCGTCGGGTGGATCGGCGTCAGGTTGTCGTAAAGGACGGTCTCCTTGACGAGGTCCGGCTCCTGGCCGTTCACCGATTCGATGTGGAGCAGGGCGAAGAAGCGCTCGTCCTTGTCGCGCTCGCTGCCACGCTTGGGCGGGCGAATCTGTCCTCGGACGACGTGTCCGGTGCGCAGGCCGAATCGCCTGATCTGAGACGGGGAGACGTAGATGTCTTCCTGGCTCTGGAGGTAGTTGTAGTTCGAGGACCGCAGGAAGCCGAAGTTGTCGGTGAGTATCTCGAGGACGCCTTCGCCTTCGAGCAGCTCGCCGCTCTCGGTCTGGGCCTCGAGAATCCGCGCGATGAGGTTCTGCTTACGCAGCCCGCTGTACCCGACTATGCCCAGGTCACGGGCGACCTTGCACAGATCCTGTACGGTCTTCTCCTGCAGTTGCGTGAGGTCGAGTCTCGGGGCCCCGTCTTCACGCGGAGGCGGGGGTCCTTCATCGCGCATCTCGTCGTCGCGCGGGCCCATGTCGCGCCCGCCGCCGCCTCGTGGGCCACGACGGTCGCGGCCCTGGTTGTTGTAACCCCGACGGGTTCTGCTCACGCCGTCCCTGTGCGTTCTCTGTCGCATGGCATCGTCCCAAAGATAGGTAGCAGAGGCCGACTTTCCGGCATCGGCATCCTGCGTCCTAGTGATTCTGTATCTACGTGGTGGATGCTCGCGCGCCGTGTGTCGGCATGCGAGATCAGCCTGATATGGCGGTTCGAGGAGGCGTCCTAAGCGCTGGGTTGTGGGTTACGGCCGTTGCCTGTCGGGCCCCCGAAATCGCAGAAACTCGCGCGGTGGCAATGGAGCGCGGTCACCGGTCTTGCGACTCGGTCGGGGCCTTACACAGTCGCGATCGCGTTACGAAGATCGTGGGCGTCCCGAACTGATAGAGATACGGCGCGATGCCGCAGCGCCGTTACAGATAGCGCGTGCGTGGTCACATCGCAGGGGCCACAGCGTCATCCGCGGAGACGGGGGAGTGACGTTGTTCACGCGTATTATATCGCGGGGCGGTACGGGCGGTCAAGTTTCGTATTGCGCTCCTCGGAATCGCCGCTTTCCCGGCCCGCTCCACGCTGGCGCAGGGGTCGGTACGCATGGCGAGGCCCCGTCAGGCGAGCGGACTTGCGGCGCATTCCGCAGCGGCGTGCCCGGCCGGATTGCCGCCGTCAGTCGCTACCGAGCGGCGAGGTAGCCCCACGCATAGGCGTTCCGCGCCATCGGCTGCTGCACGGTGAACTCGGTGACGGCTGGATACCAGAACACGTCCCAATACGCTTCCAATGTCGGCCAGTCTTCCGGCGGCGGGTGGGCAGCCTGCCTCACGAAGCGCAACGCCCAGTCCTCCGAGCCATCCAAGTGCTTGGGCCCGAACACCGTGAGCCCTGCCGGCGGCTCCTGATGGGACAGGCGGGAGTCGATGTGCAGCGGATGCCGCGGGCTGGCGTGGCCCATCCCCGTCGTATAGCAGATGTTCGAGGGGTTGGCGCCCGCGCCGGTCTGACACGCGAGCGTCAGCGCCTCCAGGTAACGCCCGTCGCCGGTTAGCCGATGGGCGCGGGCGAGCGTCACGCCGTCAGGCGCGGTCAGGGCGCCCCACGCGATGGGCGCCCATGGGTTCTTGGTCCATCGGAACGCGGTCCTCTCGCCCTGCGCCACGCGTTCCTCCGCCTCGGCGAGAAGCGCGCGACGGCAGCTGTCGCGCACTTCATCGGGGGCCGCGGCCGTGTTCAGGTACGCCCACGCAGCATGTCCCTGATCGTGTTGCTGCCACAGATAGAGCGGAGCGGCGGAGTCGGTGAACGCGGTCGTTGCGAGGAACAGCCTGTGCCATTCGGCGTCGCCGGTCAGGCGATACAGCTCCACGGCCGCGAGGTTGCGCGCGTCGTCGACGGCGTGCGGATCGTCCGTGGCGTCGCGGGCCGCGCGCTCGGATTCGGCCCACCGCATCGCGCGCAGGGCGCTATCGCGGTAGGTGTCGGAGAGCCCGGCGTCGAGGCCCGTCAACACGCGCGCGGCCTGAGCCGCCACGCCCGCGTATTCGTAAGTCGACCAGATGCCCGGGGCGTACGCCATCACCGCGAGCGATTCCTGCCAACTCGCCTCGCCGTTGCGGGGGTGCTCTTCGGATTCGATGCCTCCGCGTATGCCGCCGCCGGGCGTTTGCATCCGTCGGTAGAAGTCGAGGCTGTACAGCGCCTCGTCGACGATGTCCGGCAGCGCGTTCCCCGACTCCGGTATGTTCAGCGCGAGTTCACGGAAGAACGCCGGAAACTCGTCGGCAAGTTCGAGCAGCAGCCGTGACGCGATGAGGTGCTGGATCCGCCGGTCCCAGTCCCCGGCGTCCATGTAGCCTCCCCACGCGTCGTCGACGATGCGATCCGTGCGTCCGCCGACGAGGACGCCGAAGTTCGAATCGTCACGGTTCAGGCCGTTCCCCGTGTCCATGAGGGCGGCCGTCGATTCGTACACGACGAACCCGTCGGCGGGATGGAACGGCCGGGGCCGCGCGAAGTCCGTATACGGCGGCCCAAGTTCGATCCCACTGCGCTGGTGGTAGAACCCACGCGCGGAGACCACGAACGCGTCTCGCCACACGTCTGGGCCGACGCCGAACGGATACGAGGATCCCACGCCCGGCACGGCGACGCGATACTCGCCCGGCTCCGTCAGCGCGCCGAACTCCATCGCGAAGACATCGACGCCGTTGTAGTTGCGGCCGTAGGGGTCTTCGGTGAGGTCGTCCGCGCGCTTGGAGAGGATCGTCTCGCCTCGCACCGCGACCTCGCCGGTAGCGATGCTGACGACCTCGAACGGCAGGCCGGCGGCGTACTGAGCTGGCCCGCCATCGCCCATCCAGCACGACAGGAACGCGATCTTCGCCCTGTCGTCGGGCCGGAACCCGAGATGAGAGACGTGGACCGCCTCGCTGCGGAGTTCCCGATGGTCGACGTCGAACGTCCGTGGGGGAAGTGCGTCGTCGGCGAAGCTGAGCGTGTAGCTGGCGCCTGGCGCCAGGGGATTCGCGAACCGGAGATACACGATGTGGACCGCAGGCGTGGCGAACGCCCATGGCTCGACGCGGCCGAAGTCCGTGGGCTTGGACTTCCGATGCACACGCCGCGGGGTGAGCGCTCCGTCAGGGCCGCGAAGCGCGTATAAGCTCGGCGAGTCCAAGTACGACGGCTCAAACGGGTCGGCCCGGAGGGTATCGAACGACCACAGAGTGTCCTGAGCGGCGCCTGCGAGCGCACCGACGGCCTTCCCATCTCTGCTGAGCCACCGATGATGGCTCGACGTGTCGACGACATCGCCTGACCGTCTGGTGTAGGGGGTCTGCGCGCCGTATTCGACGTAGCCGTCCTCGAGAGTCACGCCGAGGATGTTGGGGGCGACCATGCCCACGTGCGTCACGCGTCGCAGGTCGTCGCCGTGGGCTCGCAACACGCAGGCCAGGAGCATGCCGGCGACCAACAGCGCGCGATGCATGGCACATCTCCTCCGGCCGCGAACCCCGAGGCCGGCTCGCGACCACGCATCGACTAGCTACGACGACATCGGCACTAGCTTGACGCAGACCGGCTTCGAGACTTCCACGGAGTGTCCCGTCGCCGACAGCGACCCGTCTGCAGCGTCGATGCGGAAGGTGTGGATGTCGTCCGTGCTCTGGTTAGCGGCGAGGAGGAAGGCGCCGGTCGGGTCCACGGCGAATCCCCTCGGCGTCTCGCCCTTTGTGGACCCATGGCCAAGTGCCTCGATAGCGCCCCCGTCGTCGCTGATGCGGTAGATGGCGATGCTGTCGTGGCCGCGGTTCGAGCCGTAGAGATGCCGCCCGTCGGGCGACACGTGGACGTCGGCGCAGTGGCTGACACCGTCGAAGTCGCCCGGAAGCGTCGTGATCGTCTGCGTCTCGGTGAGCGCCCCACTGTCCGCGTCGACGGCGAACACGGTCATCGTCGAATCCAGCTCGTTGATGACGTACGCGTGGCTGCCGGTCGGGTGGAACGCCAGATGCCTCGGCCCGGCGCCCTCGGGCGTGGAACCGTACGGCGGGTCGTTCGGGACGAGCTTACCGTTATCGAGGTCCAGCGCGTAGATGAGCACCTGATCCAGGCCCAGGTCGCAGGCGTACGCGAATCGGTTGCTCGGGTCCACGTTGATAGAGTGTCCGTGCGGCTCCTTCTGCCGGTTGGGGTTCACGCTCGAACCCTCGTGCTGGTGGAAATCGCTCGCCTCCGCCAGGGAACCGTCGTCGTTTATCGGCAGCATCGCGACGCTGCCTCCGCCGTAGTTCGCGACGAGGACGTAGCGGCCGGTACCGTCCACGGTGAGGTGACACGGCCCCGTGCCCACGGACGACTGTTGGTTTATCTGCGTCAGCGCGCCCGTGGCGGAATCGATGGAGAACGCCGCCACTCCGCCGGCCTTCGCGCCGCCGAAGTCGGCGATTTCGCACGCAGCATACAGAAAGGACCGATCGGGACTGATGGCGACATACGAGGGGTTCGCGACTCCCGACGCGCCCCCGAGCCGCTCTAGCGCCCCCGACGCTGCGTCGAACCCGTAGATGTGGATGCCATCGCTGTCCGCATCGGCGTACGTGCCTATGTACGCCAGGAATCCGCTGCCGTTCCGCTCTATCATCATCTGCTCCCGCTTGATTGCCGTGCGAGCATTCTGCCGGAGACGCCGGAGAGCATCAATGTCGCCGCGCGAAACCGCTCGCCGCGCGCCACCGTAGGCCGAAGGCAGCCGTCTCGTCCGCATTGCGGCATCAGGTCTACTGAGGAGCCAGGAATCCATGACGCGAGCAGGCCGCGCGGCAGCCACGTGGGTACGCGCCTCTATCGTGTGCGTGTTGGCGGGCGCGCTGCTCGCCATCGTCGGCTGCGGAGGCGACGATGACGACCTCGACGATATCGCGAACGGAGACGACATCGTCGGGACGGTCGTGGGCCTCGAAATCGCCGCCCAGGCCGTGAAGGTGTTGCCGGATGAACTCCCGGTCGGCACTCCGTTGGTGCTCGCCGCCGTCGCGCTCGATGCCACTGGGGGCGCCGCGACCTCGGACAACCCGGAGCTGCTCGAGTTCCTCGCCAGCGTTACGTGGGAATCGTCCGACCCGGCGGTGGCTGTCGTGTCGCCCATTCAGGCGACGATCGGGCAGGCGAGCGCGATCGCCACGGTGGAGCTCGTGGCGCCGGGCGAGGTGACCATCACCGCAGCCTACAAGGGCGCCAGCGACAGCGTTTCTCTGACGGTAACGGCGCCCTAACGGGCCGCTCGACGGCCCGACCGAACGGTCTGGCCCAGCCAGCACGCCACAGGGCCTGGGCCGGCGGCCGTCAGCCGTGCTTCTCGCGCAGGATGCGCGCCGCTTCTACCTCGGCCGTGAGCTTCGCGTAGGCCTCGTCGATGGGGATATCGGCCGCGCTTCCGGGCGCGAAACCGCAGTCGGGATGCAGGAACAGCCTGTCCGCGTCGACGAACTCCAGCGCGCCCGCCACGCGCGCGACGATCTCCTCCGCCGTGTCGATGTGCTCGCCACGGCAATCCACGCAGCCGAGCCCTATGCGCCTGTCGTCCGGCAGTTGAGTCAGCACGTCGTAGTCGCCCGCCACCGGGATGGCGAATTCGAGCATGTACGCCCTGACGTTGAGCCGCGCGAGATGCGGCATGATCGGCCCGTATCCTCCCTCGCCGACCCAGCCCTGCCGCGCCTTGTTTCGGCGGCACAGATGTACTGCCGTCTCGAGGTCGTCGAAGCCGTCGAGGATCTCGTTCAGGAGGCCGACGCACAGGTCCATCTCGCGCGCCGGGTCGTCGTATTGGCGGCGTACTCTCGGGTCGACGAACAGGCAGAGGTGCGGGTCGTCGAACTGTACGTAGCGGATTCCGGCCTCGCGCAGCGCGGTCAGCTCGTCCCGCAACACCGGCACGAGCGCCTGCATGAACGCCTCGCGGGTGGGATACGCGGCGGCGCTACGTTCTTCGTCCCACATGCGCAACCCGAGCAGGTACGGCGACGGGAGCGCAACCTTCGGCTGACAACGGCTGTGCTCGCGCACGAACAGCGCCTCGCGCGCGACGATGCCGGGCTTCGTCGCTTGCAGCGGAGCGACGGCCGTCGTCCACGGCTGATCGCCCTTGAACGTGACCTCGAAGCCCTCGCAGATGTCCGCTATCACGCCGATGTAGCTCAGGCGTCGCCACTCGCCGTCGCTGATGATGTCTAGCCCGGCCGTCTCCTGCATGGCGACTACGTAGGCCACGGCAGCGTCCATGCGCCGCGTGACCTCATCGACGCCCAATTCGGCCCGCGTTTCGGGCCGCAGCAGGTCGCGCACGAAGCTAGGGCGCGGCATGGAGCCGACAACGGTCGTTGGGAAAAGCACTACATCGCCTTCCAGTGGCGGCGGGCAAGGTCGTAGTCCTGCTGCGTGTCGATTTCCATGTCCCCGCCGTGCGTGTCGACATGGCCCACCTGCGCGCCCGCCTCGATCATGTCCTGGAACATGTGTATCAGGTACGCCTTCTCGAACACCGTCGCCTCGCGGTATGGCTTGCCCGTGTGCTGCTCGCGTCGCGTGTGGTAGTGCGCGCGCAGATGGGCCGCGCCTTCAGCCGAGAACTTGGCGACGCCGATGTATTCACCGTGAGCGTCGTTGTCCGCGATTTCGCGGTGCACTCTCGTCACAACGCCGTTCAGGACGGTGACTTTCTCGGCGTCGTCGGTGGGGTGCTGCGTGCGGGCGACGTAACGCGTCCGCCAATCGGTATCGACGACGAGGGAGATGTCGCTCGGGTCCGCGGCCGCGCCTGCGATGACGTCCGGCGTAAAGAGAATGTCGGAGTAGCAGCAGATGAAGGGCCCATCCATCTCCGCCTCGGCGTGCATCAGGGAGGCCAGGATGTTGTTCCGCTCCCAGTCGCGGTTGTGGCAGTAGCGGAACGACGGATACGCCGCGCGGACGACATCGATCCGGTAGCCGCCGATGAACACGATGTCGTCGATGCCGTTGGCGGCAAAGGCGTCGACGGCCCAGTCGAGGATGCGGCGTCCCCCGACATCCGCGAAGCACTTGGGGACGTCCTCGGTCATTGGCATCAGGCGGGCTCCTCGTCCCGCGCCGATGATGATCGCCTTCATTGGCGGCCTCCTCCGGGGCGGATTCTATCAGGAGCCGGTGGCGCGCGCGTGCTAGCGGCGGCCCGAGAAGCGAGAGGCGATGGCGGCCAGCAGCTCTTCGGCCTCGGTGAGGCGCAACGCCCGCGCGAGCAGGCCAAACGCGACCAATGAGGCGCCGATGGCCGCCACAAGCGCGGCCGCATCGGCGAGGAACGAGACTCCGAACAGCCCCTCGACCGCGTGGCGCGCGGCCAGGCACGCCGCGCCCATTCCCGCCGTCGCGACGGCGATCTTGGCGCCCGGCGCGAGGATTTCCGCGCGGAGGTACGGCCCGACGTGGCGGCGCATGACCCACGCGAGCAGCGTGACGTTCGTCATCGCCACGGCCGACACGCTCAGCGCCAGGCCGCGGTGCCCAAAGCCCAGCTTGATCGCTAGAAACCAGCTCAGGCACACGTTGACGACGATGGAGAACAGGCTCACGGCCGCCGGTCGGCGCGTATCGCCCAGGGCGTAAAGCGCCGGCGCGAACACCTTGATCGCCGCGTAGCCCGCAAGGCCGATGGCGTAGTACCGCACCGCCCCTGCGACCTGGGCCACGTCGGTCGCGTCGAATCGGCCGTGGCCGTAGATCACCGACACCAGCGGCCGCGCGAGGACTATCAGCCCGCACGCGCTGGGTATGCACAGCACCAGCACGAGCCGGATGGACCGCCCGAGCAAGCGGCGGAACGCCTCGATGTCTTCACGCGCCGTGTCCCGTGAGAGACTGGGGATGGCTACCGTCGCGACGGCGACGCCGAATACGCCGATCGGTAGCTGCACGAGGCGGAAGGCGCCGTACAGCCACGCGACGCGGCCGTTCCCCAACAGCGTGGCGAACCGCGTGTTCACCGTGACGTTGATGAGCGTCGCCGACACGCCTACAACGGCCGGGGCCATGAGCACGAGTACGCGGCGCAGGTCGGGGTCCGAGAGGCCCAGGCGGAAGCGGAAACCGAACCCCTCGCGGCGCAACGGCCGCATCTGCACGACCCACTGCAGGCAGCCACCACACAGCACCCCGATCGCCAACCCCACGATCGCGCGCGCTCCGAAGGTCGGGTCGAGGACGTATGCGAGCGGGACGCCCACCCCCAGCGTCGCCACGCTGAGCATCATCGGAGACGCCGCGGGAGCCGTGAACCTGCCCCGACTGTTGAGCATCCCGGCCCAGACGGCCGCGAGAGACGCGAACAGCAGGAACGGCCAGAGAATCCGCGTCAGTCGAACGGTGAGCTCTGCCTTGCCGGGGATGTCCTCGAACCCCGGGGCAACTACGCTCACGACTCTCGGGGCGAAGATGATCCCCGCGACAGACAGGGCGGCCACGACAAGGACGAGCGCTGTCGCCACGGAGCGGCCGAGGCGCCATGCGCGCTCCTGACCATGCTTCTCGGCGATCTGGGCGAATGTGGGCACGAAGGCGGCCGTCAGGGCCCCCTCGGCAAACAGATCGCGGAACAGGTTGGGAATCCTGTTGGCGGTGTGGAACGCGTCGCTCAGGACGGAGCCGCCGGCGCCGAAAAGCGCGAAGAACACCTGCTCGCGGACGAGGCCAAGGACGCGACTCGCGGCCGTCAGCGCGGAGACGTAGCCGGCGTGGCGCGCAAGCGCGCGGGACATTCCACATCCCTCTGCGGTGTCGGTGTCGCTGGGTCCTGCCTCGCATACGGGACAGAAGGCCGACGCGTAACAGGTAGTAGTTCTGCCTGCCTGCCCAGGGCGTCAGTCGCAGCGCATGCGCGCCGAAAGGGGCCCGGTCGCGTCGTTGAGCGCCGATCAGGCACGCAGATGTGGCAGGCGCGCACGATCCACCACGTTGACTCGCCGATTGGGTCTCCTGCCGGACGTGAAGAAGGCGCTGCAGGGCAGCGCCTTCTTCGGCGATCAGTGTTGCGTTGGCGGCTCACTCGCCTTCGAGCGACTCAAGCAGGCGGGCTATGTCGCCCTTCACCTCGTCGCGTTGCTCGCGATCCTGCCAGTGTTCGTAGAGCTTGAACTCACTGTCCTCGTTGAAGCCACCGAGGACGTTCGGGCCGGTCAGCGCGCGAACAAGCCGCTGCCGCCGCGTCCAGTCCTCGCTCTTCGCGTCGAACTTGAGGGCCTCGAGGATCGGGTCGATTATGTCCGCGCCGTATTTGCCCAGAGCCGAGACGGCGGCGTTACCGAGGAGGTTCTCGTCGGTCTTCCGCAGCACGTCGACTAGGGCGTCGACAGCGGCCGGGTCGCTACGATGCTCGCCCAGGGCCGTGGCGATGTGCATGGACACCTCGGCGTCCGTGTCGTTCAGGTGCGAGAGCAACATCGAGGGGTTCGGCTCGTCGTTGAGGAAACTCATGCTGTACGCAGCAGCGCGACGTGCCAAGACGTTCTGCGTGTCGAGGGACGCCGTCAGGTAGTCCCGGTGCTGCTTGTCACCCAGAAGGTAGAGCGCGGCGGCCGCCTCTACGCGGATGGCTTGGTCCATTGTGGCGTCGGCCTGCAACTCGGCCAGGAACGAGCGCGCTTCGGGGTTGTCCATCTCGCCCAGTAGCCGGACGAGCTGTGCGCGGTTCTGCACGCCGAGCCCCGTCCCGGCCACGGAGGCGCGGATGCCGCCGACGGAGGCGCTGCCGATCGTGCGCAGGATGCCACGGATTGTGTTGCGCTCGTCGGCTTTGTTCTGGTAGCCGGTCAGCAACGCGGGCACGGCGACGCCACCCAGCTCAACGAGCAATTCCTGCGCGGACTGCGAGCTTACGTTGTGATACTCCAGCGCGTGTACGAGGTACGGGATCGCCTGCGGATTCTTGCGGACCTCGTCCAAGTAATGGGCGCGGCCGGCGGCGTTCTTCTGGTACTCAGACGGAATGCCCTCGACCTTCTTCATCGATCGGTCGTAGGCGATGGCCAGGTGCGCGTGCGCGCTGGCACTGGTTGCGGGCTCGAGGTCGAGCGATTCTTCGAAGTACGTCGCGGCCTGGAACGACTCGTCGGCTTCCAGGAATTCCTTGCCTGTATCGAGCCGGTTGAATGGCACGCGGTCCACCTGGCAACCGGCCAACGCTCCGAACGTCGCAACCACGACCGAAAGCGCTAGCGAACCTACCACCAGACGGTGGCGCCCTAGCCTATGGAGATACGGTCGCATACTCGGCTCCCCTCATCGCACTCATCGCGCTCAGCATACTCAACACCGGTCGCACATGGGTCAACTCCACACACCCTATCGCCGCTGATCCATCCAACCCCCTCGGTCCCGGCCCGCATCCTCTACGGCGAGCCCGCACGATCCGCGTTAAGGTATTCGGTCTGTAACTGCCCACATGCGGCGGCGACATCGGAGCCCTTGGTCTTGCGCACGGTCGCCACGCACCGCGCATCATACAGAACCTTCTGAAACGCGGCAACACGCGCCGCCTCCGGGCGCGCGAACGAGGCGCCCAGTATCGGGTTGAAGGGTATCAGATTCACCTTGCATGGAATAGGGCGCAGGAGGCGAGCCAGACGATCGGCGTCCTTGAGCGAGTCGTTCACGCCTCGTAGCAGCACGTATTCCACCGTCAGTCGCCCGCCAGTCGCTTCCGCCCATCGGTGGCAGGCGTCGAGCACGCCGCGTATTCTATACCGTGCGTTGGAGGGGATCAACCTATCTCGAACATCGTCCGTTGTCGCGTTCAGCGACAGAGCCAACCCCGTCTTCACGCCGTCGCTTGCGTACCTGTCGATCATCGGGACCAGGCCGGAAGTCGACACGGTGATGCGCCGGGGTAGCAGCCCAACGCCGTCGGACGATGTCAGCACATCGAGCGCTCGCAGCAGGTGTCCGTAGTTTGCCAGCGGCTCCCCCATGCCCATGAACACCACGTTCGATACCCGGCCGGCACCGATTTCACGCTCGACCTCCAGTAACTGCCCGACCATTTCGCCAGACGTCAGGTTCCGAGCCAGGCCCATCTGAGCCGTGCCGCAGAACGTGCACCCCTGGCCGCAGCCCACCTGACTCGACAGGCAAAGCTTGGCGCGGCCGCCATCGTGCATCAGCACGGTTTCCGCGCGCTGGCCGTCGGCGAACTCGGTCAGGTACTTCACGGTAGAATCGCGCTGCGACGCGGCGCGGGCGACGATTCTCGGCCCCCGTACCTCGGCGCGACAGGTCAGCTCCGCGCGGGTTGGCTTCGGCAGGTTGGTCATGTCGGCGAATTCGCGCACGCGTCGGGCGTACATCCACCTAAAGACCTGCGCGCCTCTGTAGGCTGGCTGATGCCACGAGGTCAGCCAATCTGCCAAACCCCCGCGGGTCATCCCCAGCAGGTTGACACGGTCCGCCCCCGCATCGACGACAGCGCCCTTATCTGTGGTGACTCGACTGCGCGCGCCCATACACGCCTTTCGCTCGCGTCAACTCCGTCCGCCCGCGCCTACGGCGCGCCCGCGGGCCTATTCGAACGCGTCAGCAATACTACCTCGACGAACGCGATGTGCGTGAGCGCCGCGACCCAGAAGGGGATGTTCTGGATGATATACGGCCGGATGTCGCCGTCGTACGCGATCCAGCGCAACATCATCGGCTGGAACCACGACAGGAGCAGATAGTAGTTCGCCAGCCACATCAAGACTCCCAGCCATACTCCGTTCGCCGCGCGGATGATGGTTTCGTGGTGGCCGAATCGGCGATGATAGACAAGATAAAGCGGCATCCCAGCCACCGCGCCAGTGGCGCTATGGAGAATCAGCGCGAGGAACAGCGCAACGCCGAGATTCGCCGTCTGTCCCAGCGCCTCGGCGCCCATGAAGAAAGTGGCGTAAACGCGCAGCAGCTTGAGGGGCTCGTCGCCGACGGCCAACGACCCTACTACAGTGACCGCAAGTGAGAACCACGCAGCATACACCCCGACCGCCGAGCCCATCAGCAAGTAATAGGAGAGACCGCGTGAGTTGGGAGCGACCGGCGGGGAGTCAGGACCATGTTCCTGGTGCGGGGCCGCATCGGTGGCCACATTTCACCTCCTTACCCTTACACTCAGCATCTACAGTTCCATATAGAGTGTAAGGCCGCAGCCCCGTCGGCGCTACTCTAATGCCGCGCGGAGAGCCTGGTTTACCAACTGCGGGTTCGCTTTCCCTCGGGAGAGCTTCATCACTTGCCCGACCAGGAACCCGAGCGCCTTGGCCGTGCCGCCGCGGTAGTCCTCCGCCGGGCCGGGGTTGTCTTCGATCACCTGGCGAACCCACTCGTCGATCGCCGACGTGTCCGTCACCTGGACGAGGCCTTTCTCTTCGACGATGGTCTTCGCCGACTTGCCCGTTGCGATCATCTCTTCCAACACCGTCTTGGCGATGCGGCCGCTGATCGTGTCGTCCTTGAGGAGGGTCAGCAGCTCCGCCAGCTCTGGCGCGCTCACCGGCGAGTCCTCGATTTCCCTGCCGGCGTCACGCATGTACCCAAGGAGGTCGCCCTGCACCCAATTGGCCGCTAGTACCGCGTCGCCACATCCCTCCGCGGCGGCCTCGAAGAAGTCCGTCAGCGCGCGCGTGCCTGTGAGGACGGCCGCAGTCTGTTCGGGGACGCCCATTTCACTTACCAGGCGCTGCCGGCGCGCCCGCGGGAGCTCCGGCAGTGAGTCCCGCACGGCTTGTATCCACGCGTCGTCGATGTCGAGGGGCACGAGGTCGGGCTCCGGGAAGTAGCGGTAGTCGCTCGCTTCTTCCTTGTTCCGCATGGCCCGCGTGGTTCCGGCGTCCACGTCGAACAGGCGCGTTTCCTGATCCACCTTGCCGCCGGCGTCGAGTATCTGTGTCTGCCGCCTTATCTCGAACTCCAGCGCCTGGTGCACGTAGCGGAAGGAGTTCATGTTCTTCAGTTCAGCGCGCGTCCCGAATTGGTCCGACCCTTCGGGCATCAGCGAGATGTTCGCGTCGCAGCGGAAGCTGCCCTCTTCCATGTTGCAGTCGCTGACGCCGGCGAACTCCAAGATTTCCTTCACCGCGCGCCAGTACGCGATAGCCTCCTCCGGTGAGCGGAGGTCCGGCTCGCCGACGATTTCGATTAGCGGGACGCACGACCGGTTGTAGTCGACCCAGCTTACGTCGTCTCTGCCCTCGGCGTGGATCGACTTCCCAGCGTCCTCCTCGAGGTGGATGCGCGTGAGACGGCATCGCCGCGTGGCGCCGTTCACGTCGAAGTCGACATGTCCGTCGAGGGCGATGGGCAGGTCCTTCTGGGATATCTGGTAGCCCTTGGGGAGGTCCGGGTAGAAGTAGTGCTTTCTGTCGAATTTGCTGAAGGGCTGGACATCGCAGTCCATGGCGAGGGCGGCGCGCATGGTGTAGTCCACCGCCGTCCGGTTGAGGACGGGCAGCACGCCCGGCATCCCCAATGTGATGGGATCTATGCGCGAATTCGGCTCGCCTCCGAACCGGTTCGCAGTCCACGTGAAGAGCTTGCCCACAGTGCTGAGCTCCGCGTGGATTTCCAGACCTATCACGACCTCGTACGCCATGCGGACCCCCTGCTCAAGGCAGCGCCTTACATTCTGTCACTGATTCTCAACAGGCGACCGAACAGCCGACTGCGGACCGTGAATCCAGCGCCAACCGCGGCGAAGAACAGCATCAACCCGGCGACGAGACCCACCTGCGCGCGCGCCAGCTCCGCGAACGCCATGCCGCCCACGATGGTACGAGCTTGCAGCGTCGCGTTGGCCAGGCCGAGGCCTTCGTGCTGGTCCATCAACTGCCGCGCCACGTGGTCGACGGAATTCCACTTCGCATCGAGCAGCAGACACAGCACAATGCCGACGAGAGAGATGGCCGTGGCCCCGGCGACGATGTCCCATCCACGAGTTCGGGCGACCACCATCACGACAACAGCGCACGCGATGCCCAGCGCCATCGAGCCGGCGAGGCTCCAACTGCCATCCGACGCCAGAACGCGCGCGAGCAGCATGGCCCCGAGGGCGGCCGGCAACAGGGCCGCCAGCGACGCGATCGCAACATGCGTCCAGCCACGGTTCATACGGCGATTCCATCTGGGGAGCGTCGACGCAGGTGGTGGTCTGTCGCCTGTTCGTAGGCGTATGCCGCGCGCAGCACCGTCTCCTCGTCGAACGGCTTGCCAAGTATCTGAAGCCCTATGGGCAGCCCCTCGGAGCTGAATCCGCACGGCATCGACAGGCCGGGCAGCCCCGCCATGCTCGCCGGCGCGGTGAACACGTCGGACAGGTACATCTGCAGCGGGTCGTCGGTCTTCTCACCGAGGGCGAACGCTGCCGATGGCGCCGTCGGAGTGACGATGATGTCCACCTCCTCGAAGGCGCGGTCGAAGTCCTGCTTGATCAGCGTGCGCACCTTCATCGCCTTGAGGTAGTAGGCGTCGAAGTATCCCGCGCTGAGCGCGTACGTGCCGATCATGATGCGCCGCTTCACCTCGTCGCCGAATCCCTCGCCGCGTGTCTTCCTGTACATGTCCATCAGATCGTCGGGATCGTCGGTGCGATGGCCGTAACGCATACCGTCGTAGCGGGCGAGGTTCGAGCTCGCTTCCGCCGGGGCGATGATGTAATACGTGGCGATGCTGTATTCGGTGTGCGGCATCGAGATCTCGTGGAGGGTGGCGCCGAGCTGTTCGAGCTTGGATATGGCCGCGCGCACGCTCGCCTCGACCTCGCCGTCCAGCCCCTCGACGAAATACTCCGCCGGGATGCCTACCCGCAACCCCTCGACGTCCGGTACGAGGCCCGCCGTGAAGTCCGGTACGGCCATGTCTGCGGATGTCGAGTCGAGAGGGTCGTGGCCGCAGATGGCGTTCAGCGCCAGGGCGCAGTCCCTGACGTCCTTGGAGAAGGGCCCGATCTGATCCAGGGACGACGCGAACGCAACCAGCCCGAATCTTGAGACGCGGCCGTATGTGGGCTTCATGCCCACGACGCCGCAGAACGACGCGGGTTGCCGGATCGAGCCTCCGGTGTCGGAGCCCAGTGTGAGGACCGCCTCGTCCGCGGCGACGGCGGCTGCGGAGCCCCCGCTGGAGCCTCCAGGGGCGTGGGCCAGGTTCCACGGGTTCGCCGTCTCCATGTAGGCGGAGTTCTCAGTGGACGAACCCATGGCGAACTCGTCCATATTGAGCTTGCCCGTGATGATGGCCTTCTGCGCGTGCAGGCGACGCATCACCGTCGCGTCGTACGGCGACACGAACGGCTCGAGGATCTTGGACGAACAGGTCGTCCGCACGCCCTTTGTACAGATGAGGTCTTTGATGCCTACTGGTATTGCCGCCAGCGGCGGCAGGGGTTCGCCACGTTCGAGGCGCGAGTCCACGTCGCGGGCGGTCTCCATCGCCGCATCTTGGGTGACGACCATGTACGCCTTCACGCGGTCGTCGACGGCGCGTATGCGGTCGAAGGTGGATTCGGCGATCTGCGTCGCGGAGACCTCGCGGTTGCGCAGCTTGTCGCGAAGTTCGTGTGCCGTGAGCGCGTGCAGTGGTGTGGCCGCTTCCGCCATTCCGTTCCTCTCGGCGCCGACGCCGTCGGTCGTTCGCCCGCGTGGGTTCTACTGATCCGCGCTGCGCTGGATTTCCGCCTTCAGGAACGCGACGAAAGCCTCGTATACCGGCGTCGCCGTGTCGAGGAAGCCGCGGATCTGCGCGTATTTCACGTCGAGGTATTCATGCGCGAGGACGTTGCGTAACTGCGTGTACTCCCCAAGCCGTTCGGCGGTCTCGGCGTCCAGGCCATCCAGCCTACCCAGCGCCACCATCGAGTGCCTGTACGTTTGAGGGATGCGAATGCCGTGCAGCGCCAGCAGCGTCTTGGCCGCGTCGACCGAAGCATTGGCGAGATTCTCGATCCAACGTTCTACGTTACGCCTTGCCGCCGAGTCAGCCTCGTATGTGGGCGCGTCCATATCGGCGAAGGCGTCGCCGTCCGCCAGTTCGGACCGTATGAACTGGACGGCCCGCACCAGTCGCCGCCTATGGTCTGCCTCTGCGTCCGCTGCGTCCTCATTCATCGTCCATACCTCGTAGGCGTCGTGTCTGAAGCGTTCGGCCTCGTCCGATACCATCAACATGAAGCGAGTGTGGAGGTCCACGTCGCGCATCGCCAGCGCGCGGCCTTCGCGGAGGACCGTGTCGGCGAAGACCGCCGGACAGCGATTCAGCACGATGAAGTCCGTGTCGATCTCAGCGATGTCCTCGACGGCGTTCCGCACCTCGCGTTCGGCCGGGTATTCCCGCGTGGACTCCCACTCGACTTCGGGCCCTGGTGGCGTGAAGTACACGGCCACGTCGAGGTCCGAGTTGGCGTGCGCCTCGCCGCGCGCGTGCGACCCGAACACGAACGCCATCGCGACATCGGGACGGCCGAGAAAGTAATCGCGAAGTGGGGCTTCGAAGGAAGACATGGCCTGGCGTCCTACTCGACTACGCGGGGGGCCTCGAAGTAGCCGTCGTGGCTCGCGGGGGCCATCTCCAACGCCTCGTCGCGGGACATACCGTCCCGCGCCTCGTCAGCGCGCATCACGTTGTGGATGGGCAGCACGTGCGATGTGGGCTCGACATCGGTCGTGTCGAGTTCGTTGAGCTTCTCGATATAGCCGAGAATGCGCCCCAACTGCTCGACGAGTTGTCCTTTCTCGTCGGAGGACAGCTCCAGCCGCGCCAGGTCCGCTACGTACTCGACGTCGTCGAGCGTGATGTCCGCCATGTGCTTCCCCTGCTAGTCGCCACGACCACGCCGCCCAATGTTAGCACTATCGGAATGGGTCGTGAACTCGCTCCGGGACGATCACGTCCTACTCCGCCGCGTCGGGTTCGCCTTCCTCATCCCAATCCAGCGTGTCGGCGTTCCATCGGAACACTTCGAGCGGGCCGTATTGCACGTTGAAGGTAAGGCTGCGCGGCTTCGGAGAGCTGTCGAACAGGTTGAAGTCCCGCGCGACGACGTACGAGTGCTGACCACCTTCGATCGAGGCCACCGC
>NYZG01000259.1 GCA_002687025.1 Candidatus Poribacteria bacterium | reverse complement strand
TGGCGCGTCGCGCGGCGGCTCAGGTGACGACTCGGAGCCCCTGGCCGTGGAGTCGGGCTCCGCGCCCCCGCATGACGAAAGCGCTGCGAGCGCGAACAGGAGGAACAGACCCTGAAGCAGTCGGCTGCGCAACGCGATGCACCTCGAAGTGTCGTGAGGATGGCAGTGCCGGCCGGACGACTGAACCTATCCGATGGACCCGGCCGGCGCAACCGGACGGCGGCCTCGCTTGACGGCCGACGTCCCGTGTGACATCTTCTGACGCCATCATCAGGGCGCCGGAGCCCTGCGGAGAAACCGGCGGGGACACCTGCGGAGAAAGGGGCGGCGATGGGCGACATCCGCGTGGTCGTAGACGGCGCTGGCGGGCGCATGGGTCGGATGATAACGGCCACGGTCGAACGAGAGGCTGGCATGAGTGTGGTCGGGGCGGTAGACGTCGCCGGGTCTCCGCTGATCGGAGAGGACGTCGGTACGCTTGCGGGCGTCGGAGCCAACGGTGTGCCTGTGGTGGACGCCCTCGCGTCGGTCGTCGACGAGGCCGACGTCGTCATCGAATTCACGTTGCCCGAAGCGACGCTCGCGAATCTCTGCGTAGCCGTCGACAGCGGCAAGCGCATGGTGATCGCAACGACCGGCTTCGACGCCGACCAGATGGCCGAGTTGGACGTCCTCGCTGCACGCATCCCGTGTGTCATGGCTTCGAACTACAGCATCGGCGTCAGCGCGCTGACCAAAGCTGTGACGCTAATGGCCAAGACCCTGGGCGACGACTACGACATCGAGATAATCGAGGCGCACCACAACCAGAAGGTGGATGCCCCCAGCGGAACCGCAGTCACGTTGCTTCACGCCGCCGCGGAGGGTGTCCGGCGGAGCGCTGACGACGTTGCCATCTACGGCCGCGAGGGGATTGTCGGCGCCAGGCCGCCTAAGGAGATCGCCGTGCACGCCATCCGTGGCGGCGATATCGTCGGCGACCACACCGTCATGTTCGCAGGCATGGGGGAGCGTGTTGAGCTGACGCACCGCGCGCAAAGCCGGCAGACGTTCGCCAACGGAGCCATACGGGCCGCCCGGTGGCTGATGACGGCGGCGCCGGGGAAGCATTCGTTCACGAAGGTGCTGTTCGGCGAGGAATGACGCGCGGCGCAGCGCCCTACACGTTGAAGCGAATCAGCAGGACATCTCCGTCCTGCACGACGTACTCCTTGCCCTCCAGGCGGAGCTTCCCCGCGTCGCGAGCGCCCGCGTACCCGCCGAGCTCGGACAGTTCATCCCATCCGGCCGTCTCAGCGCGAATGAACCCTCGAGCGAAGTCGGTGTGGATGGCGCCCGCGGCCTCCACGGCGGTCGACCCCGCGCCGGTGGTCCAGGCGCGTACCTCGTTCTCCCCAGCCGTGTAGAACGTCGTGAGACCCAGCACGCAATGGGATTCGTGCACCAGACGGTCCATCGCGGCCTCGTCGGGGAGCCCCATGTCCGCGCGGAATGTCGCCGCGTCCTCGGCAGGAAGCTCGGAGAGCTCCATCTCGAGCTCAACGCACAGCGACACGACGCGCGTGTTCGGCGCCTCCCGCCACGCGGCTAGCGGCCTCTCGACCTCGTCGTCGCCCACCTGCTCCTCGCCGATGTTGACGACGAGCATGAGCGGCTTCTGCGTCAGGAACTGGAAGCCACGGATCGCCTTGTCCTCGGCGTCCGAGAACTCCAAGGCGCGCAGTGGCGTGCCGGCTTCGAGCGCTTCGCGGCATCGCGTCAGCACCGCGGCCTCCGCGTTGAGCGCTGGATCCTTCCGTACGCGCAACTCCCTCGCCACGCGATCCTGCCGGCTTTCGACAATCTGTAAGTCGGCCAAGGCGAATTCGTCGTCCAACCCCTGCGCGTCGCGCGCCGGGTCGATCGAGTCGTGGACGTGCGGCACGCGGTCGCTCTCGAAGGCCCGCACGACGTGCGCGAACGCGTCTACGCTGCGCAGCGCAGCTAGCAGTCCTGGAGTAACCTGCCCGCTTTCGAATGCGCCGCCGGTGATGGCCCCGGTGTCCACGTATCCGACCGTCGCCGGCGTCACTTTCGGCGGCTCGAATGCTCCCGCCAGTGCTTGCAGACGCGGGTCCGTCACCCGCACCATCGCGCGTTGCGGCTCCAGTGACGAGCCACGTGGCGCGGTGGCAGCATGGCCGGCGGTGAGAGCGTCGAACAGGTTGGTCTTCCCCACTAGCGGAAGACCCACGATAGCGATCTCCATCATCACTCCGTTGTGGCGCCCGGCGGCGGGTCTGTCGATCCGAGCTGATGGTAGCCCGCCAGGCGCGGCAAGGGCAGCGGCGATTGCCCCCCGCGGCCCCTCCGAGCCCCATGGAATCACGGCGAGGGCGCCGCGCGGCCTGCGGGCGACGCGCCACTCCGGGCGCCCAATGGGCACGACGGCGAGCGCGGCCCCGTGGACCTTCACGCCGCGTCACTGCGAGGAAGGCTGTATCAGCGGATGGGCGGGGACTGAGGGGCGGCGTATCCCTCGCCCGTCACGGGAGCCGACATCTCCGCGAGGAGGCGTCGCCCGGCGTCGGAGTCGCGATAGGCTGCGGTCTGGTCGGCCGCCGACGGGCCGTCGGTCGCCCATCGCGGCACCGTCACGTATTTCATCTCCAGCCAGCTGCCGGCGCCGACTCCTCCGTTCCATCCGTGCTCGCGCTGCGCCATGCGACGCGCCGTCTCGGCCGGCCCGAACGCCAACTGATAGAGCGAGTCATCGTAAGCCGCGAGGCCGGAGCAGAGGTACGACTGCTCCATCTCCTCGCCGTTCACACGTCGCCAGATGGGACTATCGACGTCGCCGTTCCAGCACACCTCGAGCTGCGTGCGCAGGAACCGCGCGATGTCGTCGTCGTCGAAGACGAGACCGTGTTCATACAGGAAGACAGCTTGCGAGAGCGACAGCGAGTAGTACCCGCCGCGATGCTCCGACCCGATCCAGTGCTTCCACCGCCCGTGGTCGTCGACCCGCACGTCCCAGGAGCCCGCCGGGTCCCAGTAGTTCCACAGGTAGCGGCTGTCCGCGAGCGTCAGCGAACGCTTGTAGCGTCCGCCCAGCTTGATCGCCTTCGTGAGGTATTCCTCGTCGCCGGTAGCGGCGTGCAGCTTCACGAGCGCCGCGCCGATCTTGCTGTGCTTGTTGTGCGGTTGCGTCAGGTCTGCCTTCAGCGGGGCGAGACGTTCGTTCGTAGTATAGACGGCGCCTTGTGACCCGAGGTCGCGATACCGCCCGCGCGCGTCCCATTTCGCCACAAGATGGCGTGTCGCGATGTCCAGACAGCGTGCTGTGGCGCCAGCGTGTCGCGACTCCAATTCGCCGCCGTCGCGAACCGTCAGGGCGAACTCCGCCGCCAGACCCGCGACCACGAACGACGTGAGAATGACGTCCGAACGCCGGTCAGGATGGTCGGGATGCCTGAACAGGTCGAGCGGCAGACCGTACCAACCCAGGAAGCCGTCCGGCCCCGGCTCCAGCTCGTCGTACAGCGCGCCCATTCGCGCCGCGAAGTCATCGAGGTGAGCGGCATCGCCCGTGAGACGATACGCTGTCAGTGGCATCCGAATGTACCTAGACGCCTGCCAGACGATGTCCTCCGGCTGCTCGGCGAACTCCGCGAGTCGCTCCGGTGTGCAGTATGCAGCGGAGCCTTCGACGTGCGACAGGAACGCCTCCAAGATCGGCCGGTCGTCGGGTCCTATCGGCGCCGCGGACGCACTGACCGACATGAGCGAAGCGAGGAGCGTCAACAAGGCCCTGTTCCTCCAGTCGTGTCCGCGCTTCGAGACCCGGTCACTCGCCGTCCGTGGACGCCACCACGGGATCGGCAGCTTGCGCTCTTCCCGTGCCTCGACCTCGCAGGATCACCATCAGCGCGGAGATGTCAGCGGGTGACACGCCCGATATCCGGGACGCCTGGCCCACCGACAGGGGTCGCGTCGCGGCCAGCTTCTCGCGTGATTCACGCCGCAGCCCGGATATGTCCCGGTACTCGAAATCGTCCGGTATGCGCCAGCCTTCGAGCCTCTTGAACTGCGCGATCTGCGAGTTCTGTCGCGATATATAGCCTTCGTACTTCAGCGACTGCTCGACCTCCTCCGTCGTGCCGCGAGGCAGTGGCGTCGACGGAGGGAACAGTGCCGCAACGATGCCGTAGTCGAGTTCCGGCCGCCTGATGAGATCGGCGAGTGCTGTCGGCTCGCGCAGCGGCGAAGAGCGTCGGCCGCGGAGGTACTCCTGCACACCATCAGACGCCGGAGCACGCACCGCGCGCAGCCGCTCCGTCTCCTCCTCGACACGTTGCCGTTTCGTTGTGTAGCGGCGGTACGCGTCGTCGTCCACGAGCCCGACGTCCCGGCCCAGTTGGGTCAGTCGCAGGTCGGCGTTCTCCTCGCGCAGGAGCAGTCGGTACTCGGCCCGCGACGTGAACATGCGGTACGGCTCCTGCGTGCCCTTCGTCACGAGGTCGTCGATGAGCACGCCGATGTACGCCTGGGACCGATCGAGGACGAGTGGATCGTCGTCCCGCCCGCGCCGCGCCGCGTTTATGCCCGCCATGATGCCTTGACCCGCCGCCTCTTCGTAACCTGTCGTGCCGTTGATTTGGCCGGCGAAGAACAGGCCCTCGACCGACTTCGTCTCGAGCCAGGGGGTGAGCTGCGTAGGGTCGGCGTAGTCGTACTCGACGGCGTACGCCGGACGCATGATCTCTGCCCGTTCCATGCCGGGCACGGAACGCACGATCGCGAGTTGCGTCGGCTCGGGCAGGCTCATGCTGATGCCGTTGAGGTACACCTCTTGGGTCTGGCGTCCCTCTGGTTCCACGAATACCTGGTGGCTCTCCTTGTCCGGGAACTTCACGATCTTGTCTTCGATGGACGGGCAGTACCGAGGGCCCTTCGCTTGTATCTGGCCCGAATACATCGCCGACAGATGCAGATTGTCCTCGATGATCCGATGCGTTTCGAGCGTGGTGCGCGCCAGGTAGCAGTCGATCTGCCCCTGGGCGATGGCATCTGTGCCGAAGGAGAACGGCCGCGGCGACTCGTCCCCGGGTTGCGGCTCCATCGCGCCGAAGTCGAGGCTGCGGGCGTTGACCCGAGGCGGCGTGCCCGTCTTCAGACGCCCCATCGTGAACCCGAGGCGCGCGAGACCTTTCGAAGCGCCCTCGGCGGAGCCGTCGCCGGCGCGGCCCGCCTGCTGCTGGAACGTACCAACGTGGATCAGACCGCGAAGGAACGTGCCGGTCGTCATCACCACCGACCTGCCGCGGTAGAGCATCCCGGCCTTAGTCAGCACGCCTTCTGCACGCCTGCGCGGGGCATCCGACGCCACGATGTCGTCCACCACCCCCATCTTCACATCGAGGCGTTCCTGCGACTCCACGACTTGCTTCAGGCGGAACTGATATTCCCTCTTATCCGCCTGCGCCCGCGACGCGCGCACCGCGGGGCCCTTCTTGGTGTTGAGCTGGCGGAAGTGAATCCCCGTGGCGTCGATATTCCGCGCCATCTCCCCACCAAGGGCGTCGATTTCCTTCACCATGTGGCCCTTGGCGAGCCCGCCCACCGCGGGGTTGCAGGACATCTGCCCGATCGTGTCGAGGTTCATCGTCAGGAGGAGAGTACGCGCGCCGATGCGGGCGGCCGCGAGCGCGGCTTCGACGCCCGCGTGTCCGCCGCCGACGACTACGACGTCGTAGGACGTCTCGTAGCTCGTCATTCGTCCTCGACTACCTGGAACCCGCCGAGCTGCTCCAAGGCGTACATCAGCGACTGCGTGCCCTTGCGGCCCATGCCGGCGCGCTGCACTGATCGAAACAGGTTGTTAACGAGCGCCGTGCCCGGCAGAGGCAGGTCCAATTCGGCGGCAGCCTCAAGCGTGAGGCGCAGGTCCTTCTGCTGCAGGTCCACCATGAAGCCCGGTTCCCAATCGCCCTTCGCCACGCGCGGCGCGAGGTTCAGAAGCGCCCATGACCCGGCCGCTCCCTTACTGATTGCCGCGATCATCTTGTCCAGGTCGAGGCCCGCCCGCTTTCCGAGCGCCACGGCCTCACACATCGCGAGCAGGTTGCCAACCACGGCGATCTGGTTGCAGAGCTTCACGTACTGTCCCAGGCCGTTCTCCTCGCCCGCGTGGATGATGTTCTGCCCCATCACCTCGAACAGCGGGAGAGCGCGATCGAACGCCGCCGTGGGCCCGCCGACCATGATCGACAGCGTGCCGTTCTGCGCGCCGATGTCCCCGCCACTCACCGGGGCGTCGAGCATCTGCACGCCCTTCTCGCCGAGTTTCCCCGCGATATCCCGCGTGATCGCCGGCGACATCGTCGTCATGTCGATCAGGATGCTGCCCGCGGCAGCCCCTTCGATGACGCCGTGCGGGCCGAGCGCCACGAGCTCGACATCTGGCGAATCGGTGACGATCGTGATGATGATCTCGGAGCTCGCCGCGACTTCAGCCGCCGATTCCGCGGCCGTTGCGCCGTGAGCGGCGACGGCATCGACCTTCGCCCGGCTGCGGTTCCACACCGTCAACGCGTACCCGGCGTCGATCAGGTTCCTCGCCATCGGCGCGCCCATGATGCCGAGGCCGATGAATCCTACCGTAGGCTTGGCCATGAATCTCTCCTCGAGTTCCTGTGTCAGATCGCGCCAAGCGGCTCTCAGTCGCTACGGCGGATGGCGTCGATGCCGGGGCGGAAGCGGTGTTTGAGGAACACGCGCATCAGGTCCGCGCGCAGTGTAGCGTCGCCCGCTGCCTGGCCGGCGAACTGCGCGGCGAGATGCCCACCGGCGATGTCCGCGTCCGAACACAGCGCCGCGATCTTGCCGACGAGTGTCCAGAATGCGTCGATCTCGGCTTCGTCGAGCCCGGCCAGGGGCGGGCCCTCTCCGTCGGCCCCGGTGACGAGAGCGCGCGCTGCGGCCGCGGCGTTGCTCTGCTCGGCCTCGTCCCATACGCGGAAGGCGCCGTCCGTGTCGCCCGTGATGAGCAGCGCCTCGCCAAGTAGGCGTGCGGCCTCGCCGCTCCCGTCTGTCTCCGCGGCCCTTCGCAGGAGAACCACGGCCTCGTCGAAGTTCCGGCGGTACAGTTCCACCTGCGCGAGCGTGGTAAGCGTCAGCGGCGCGTCCGGCTGTGACTCCAGCGCCGCGGCCAGATGCGCCGCCGCCGAGTCCAATTCATCCGCCGCGATGTCCAGTCGGGCAAGGCTGACGCGCGGCGAAGGGTCGTCGGGCGCAACCGCCAGCGCCTCGGAGAAGAGCCGGCGCGCCTCGTCCTCGCGGCCCAGGGCAGCGTATATCTCCGCGGTCAGCATCGGGACGAGCATCGGCTGGAAGTCCACGCTCTCGACCGAGGCGCTAACGTCGCGCGGCGCCGAGTGTGCCGACGCCATCTGGGCCAGCGCCGCTTCGTTCTTCCCCAGGCGGTGCAGCGCGAGCGCGCGTTGGTAATGGAAGCTAGCCCCCCGACCGCACTTCTCTTCCGCCCTCGCCAGCAGTCGCGACGTGTCGTCGTACCGTTCCGCCACGTTCAGCGCCGCCGCGTAGTTCGCGAACCCTACCCGTAGCCAGTGCACCTGTCCGGCGTCCTCGTCCATCGCCATCGGCTCCCACCGCTCGAACGCGGAAAGCGCCTCGTCGAGTTTGCCCGTCTCGCGTAGAGCGCTTGCGTAGTGGAAGAGCGCGTACGCGTTCGTCGGCTCGTCGTGGACCAGCTTCTCGAGCAGGCCCATGTTACGCGCTTCCTTGCCACGCTTCGCCGCGACCGACGGTTGGTAGCCATAGTGGCGGATCACGATGTCCCGCGCTTCGACCACGCGGCGCCCATATCGGCGGGCGTACGGCGCTACCGACCACAGAATCTGCTCATGGATCGGCTGGCGGAATCGCACGGTCGGGTGGTGGCGCCAGAGCCGGGTCGTCAGGAACGACACCGTGCGATCGCCCATCAGATTGTGGATGCAAAGGTGCGCGGCCCCAGCCTCGGGATCGCGCAGCAGCGCGCGCAGCGGCTCGCGACTCTCGGGCCGTAGCTCCTCGTCCGCGTCGAGCCACAGCACCCAATCCGCGCGGACGTGCTGCAGCGAGACGTTCCTCGCGGCCGCGAAATCGTCCGTCCACGGGAACTCGTGAACCTCGGCGCCGTGTTCCTTCGCGATCTCGACGGTGCGGTCGTTGGATCCCGTGTCTACGAGCACGATCTGGCTTACGACGCCCGAGACCGACTCAAGGCATCCGGGCAGATGCTCCTCCTCGTCCT
>NYZG01000258.1 GCA_002687025.1 Candidatus Poribacteria bacterium | reverse complement strand
GAGGCGGCGCGGTACTGTCGTGCACCCGTCCACGGGGGCCGCTGGCCGACCACCTGGAGAGAGGACGCACACATGCGCGAGCCGCTGCGGGATGGACGGCCGCCGGCTCGATTCTCGACGACGGCGCCTTCCGCATGCCGCGGCCGTCGAGCGTGACGCCCGCCTCCCGTACCCCCCGACGCGCGACCGTGTCGTGGCGCGCGATCCTCCTCGCGCTTGCGCTGATTCCGCCCAACGCCGTGTGGGTCGTGCACAGCGAGGTCGTCTGGGGCATCACCTACCTGACGATAGTCGCTCTGTTCTTCAACGTCGTCACGACGCTGTTCGCGCTCGTGCTGCTGAACCACTTCGCGCGCCGCTTGGGCGCGACGGGTCTCTCGCGTGGCGAGCTCCTCACCATCTTCAGCGTGCTGTCGATCGGCTGCACGGTCGCCGGCAACAACATGCTCGCCAATCTCATCTACCACCTCGCCTTCCTCCCGCATCACGCCACGCCCGAGAACGAGTGGATGGCGTTGCTGGGTCCTCACTTCCCCACGTGGCTTACCGTGGGCGACCCCGAGGCCGCGCGGGCGTTCTACGAGGGCGGCTCGTCGATCCTCGTGCGCGCGTATCTGACAGCGTGGGTGGCGCCGTTGGCGTGGTGGTTCGCGTTCATCGTCGTGTTCTTCGGCGTGCTCGTCTGCCTGAACGTGCTCTTCCTTCGGCAGTGGGCCTCCGTCGAGAGGCTGTCTTACCCCATCATCCAGGCGCCGTACGCCCTCACGGAGCCAGGTGGCGACACGCTCAGGTCGCGGGGGTTCCAACTCGGTTTCGCGGTCGCGGCGATCGTCCACCTCATCAACGGCGCGAACTACTACGTGCCGTCGGTTCCGGTCGTTGGCCTGCGGATCGAGGACATCTCGCCGCTCGTGACGGCGCCCCCGTGGAACGCCATCGGATGGACGCCCCTGACGCTGTATTTCTGGGTCGTCGGGATCGTGTATTTCATCCCGCTGGAGCTGTCGTTCTCCTGCTGGTTCTTTTACGCGCTGGCCAAGGCGCAACGCGTGCTCGGCGCGGCGGCCGGTCTGACGCGGCTCCGGGGCTATCCGTGGGCGTATGAGCAGACGGCGGGCGGTTGGATAGGCCTCTTCGGCGCAGTGCTATGGTTGGCGAGAGGCCATCTGCGCGAGACGTTCCGACCCCCTGCGCGGGAGGACGACACAAGTAACGCGCCGATCGGGTATCGACTGGCGTGGTGGGGTCTGTTGGTGGGTGTGCTCGCGCTCGTCGCGTTCCTCTTGGCGATGGGGTTCCGCCCGTGGATCGCGGTAGCCTTCGTGCTGATTGTGCTGGCCACGAATCTGACGATCAGCAAGATACGCGCGGAACTGGGCCACCCTCAGCACGAGTTCTACTACGTGAGCGCGGAGCCGATCCTGGTCGCGGCGGCGGGGCCGCTGAGCATGGGCCATCGCTCGGTGGCTCTCATGCCGCTGCTGTATTGGTGGAATCGGACCCTCGGCAGCCATCCTTCGCCGCATGTGTTGGAGGCGTTCAAGCTCGCGCAGATGACGGACACGCCACCGCGCCGGCAACGGCGGCTTATCGGCGCCATGTTTGCCGCCGTCGTCATCGGTCTGATCTCGGCGGCGGGGGCTCTGCTGTTCGCGGCGTATCGGTGGGGTGTGGAAGCGCGGTTCCTGGCGTACACACGCATCCCGTACGAGTCGTTTGGACGCGCCGCGGCTCGCCTGCGACATCTGCAGGCGCCGGAGCCGCTGCCGATCGCCGGGATGCTGGGCGGCGTCGCGGCCAGCGCGCTGATGATGGGACTGCGGTCGCGCTATCTCTGGTGGCCGTTGCATCCTGTGGGGTACGTGCTGTCAACGAGCGGCTGGATCATCAACTACCTGTGGTTCTCGTTCTTCGTCACGTGGGCCGTGAAGATGTGCGTGATGAGGACGGGAGGGATACGCGCGTACAGGCGGTTGGCTCCGCTCTTCATCGGGTTCGTGGTCGGGGAGATCGTGGTCGGGTCGCTGTGGGCGCTTCTTGGAGTCGTGATGGGGCGGGAATCGTACGGGTTCTACGAGGACTGAGCTCCTGCGCATTGAGGGGAGTGGTCGCGGACGTCCCGGGGCCACGCGGCGGCTCCGCGCCTATCCGCTTAGCCGGGCCTCTGCCTCGCGACAGTAGTCGGGGTTCAGCTCAAACCCGACGTACCGTCGGCCTTCGGCCACGCAGGCGACGGCAGTCGACCCCGACCCCATAAACGGGTCGAGCACGACCGCCCCGGGCGGCGTCAGAAGCCGCACGAACTCCCGCACCACGCGCACCGGATAGATCGCCGGGTGGATCGAGTTGCGCACCGTCTCGACGGGCGTCTGGATGACGTCTCGCTTCAGCTTCTCGCCTCTGAGGCGGATGATCGTGAAGCCGTTCCGCGCGAGCTGCGAGGCTCGTCCGCCCTCCTGCCCGCCGAACGCCTCCGCGTGGATGCCCCGGATCTTCATACGAAGGTCGGTGATCTCGCCGTCGTGGACTTCCTGGATCGCTGCCGAGAGTTCAGCGCGGGCCTTCGCCTTCTGCGCGTCGGTTAGCTCCGAGGCGTCTATCTTGGCGAAGTAGCTCCGACCGACGTTGCGCCCGTTCTTGGGGCTGCGACGCTTGGCGCCGTCCGCGAGAAACGCGGCGATGTCGTAGTAGTAATCGTCCGACGTGACGAAGTGGAAGAACGGCTCGGTGCTGCTCACGAGACGTCGGCGGAACTGCCGCGGCGTGGGGTTGCGCTTCACCCACGTCACCTCGTTCACGAGCCGCACGCCGTCGATCTCCGACGCCGCGATGGCGAAACGGTACGGCGTCAGCGACAGACTACCTCGCAGGTACTTGTCGCCGACGTTGAAGACGATGCTCCCGTCGGGCCGTGCGACGCGCACGCATTCCCGGAACAGACGCAGCAGCGCGTCTACGTACTCCTCGACGCGCTCCTCGCCGCCGATACCCGCGCCGTAGTCGCGTTGGCGGAAGTAGGGCGGCGACGTGATGACCAGGTGCACGCTGTCGTCGGGGATGTCGCGGATCAGCTCGTAAGCGTCACCGCAGAGGATCGTGTCGCTGGCGAGCCCAGAGGGCGGCATGGATGCTCCCGGGATAGTCCGTGGCATGACTCAGGACATTCCTACGCGGGTCGCCGCAACGAAAGCCGGAACGCACGTCTACCGTTTCGCGGACCTGCGCCCACGTCTCGACAGGTCGCCCTACGGGGCCAGGGCGTCCACTGCGAGGGCGATCGCGGCGTAGTCACCCACGAGATCGCCCAACCCCGCGGGCTCGACGCGAGTAGCATCGCCCACGCCGGGCATCGCCATGTCCACGACGCGCCGACGTAGCGGCTCCATGAACATGTCGCCTGCCGCTGTCGCTACAGTGCCGAGAACGACGACCTCCGGCGCCAGGATGCTGACGGCGTTGGCGATGCCCCAGCCCATGTAGAACGCCGTATCGGCCAGGTGATCCATGGCGAACGTGACGCCGTCGCGCGCAGCCTCGACGATGGATTCGGTCTTCAGCTCCAGCAGCGCAATGCCAGCGTCTCGAAGCGCGTCGGCGAACTCCACACCTTCCCCAGCTTCGAGCTTCTCGATTGCCCTCCGCGCGATGGCCGGGCCAGAGGCGTACGCCTCCAGACAGCCGCGATGACCGCATCCGCATTCGGCGCCGTCGGGCACTAAGACCGTGTGGCCGACCTCGCCGCCCGCGTTCCGCAGGCCTCGGTAGAGCCGCCCGTCGCTGACGATCCCGCCGCCGATGCCGGTACCCATCGTCAGGTACAGCATGTGCTCCGCGCCCTGCCCCGCTCCAAAACGCCACTCGGCGAGGGCGGCCGCGTTGGCGTCGTTGTCGATCGCCAGGGCCACGCCGGGAAGCGCGTCGGACAGCAGACGGAGCAACGGCACGCCACCCCAGTCGGGCAGGTTCGGGATGTCTCGGACGACTCCGCGGACAGGGTCGTAAGGCCCGCCGAAACTGACGCCGAGCGCGGCGGCGTCGAGCGGGCCGATCTCTACGGCGCCGGCGACTTCCGTGAGCATGTCGGTCATCTCGGCGACGATGGCGTCGGGGCCGAGAGCGGCCGGCGTTGGGCGACGTATCTTCGCGAGGATGTCGCCCGGCCCGTCCGCGACGACGGCCGCGATCTTCGTCCCGCCCACGTCGAGGCCGAGAAGATAGCGAGGCTGGTCCATGCGGCTACACGCGGCGGTACTTGAGGATTTGGTCCTCCGCGTGCACCTGGCCGATGTACATGCTGCCCTCGCCGTCGAGCCAGATGCCGTGCGGCCATCCCACGAACTCGCCGGGGACGTTGCTCTCCTTGCCGCCGCCCCACTGCGCGAGCGTCTCACCATCGAGCGTCTGGATCGTGACGCGATACTCGAGCTCGGCGATGTAGACGACGTCCTCCACGGGATCGAAGTAGACCTGATCCGGCCTCTCGAGGTCGGCCCGCTCTTCGAGGTAGTTCCCGTCCGTGTCGAATAACTGGATGCGTCGGTTTTCGCGGTCGCAGACCCACAGACGGTCGTATTTGTCGATGCGGACGCCGTGGACCATCGTGAACTGACCCGGCCCATCGCCCTCCTCGCCCCAGGAGTTGCGCAGCTCACCGTCGGCACTGAAGCGATGCACCTTGCGGTTGCCGTAGCCGTCGGCGACGAACAGGTCGCCGGACGACGAGACGGCGCTGTCGCACGGGCCGCTCAGCGGCGCCTGATCCTCGCCGCGGACGTCACGCGTGCCGATCGTCAACGTCACTTCGCCCTGCGGATTGAGGCGATGCAGCGTGTGCGTCTGGTGGCTCGTGCAGTAGACGTTGTCGTCCTTGTCGATGTAGAGGCCGTGGGCGTTGCCGATGATATCGCCGCCCCAGTGATCGAGATACGTCCCGTCCTTGTCGAAGACCGTCAGGAGATGGTCGCTGCGGGAGTAGAGGTAGACACGGTCCTGGGAGTCGCAGGCGACGCCCGGCACTTCTCCGAGCTTCCAGCCCTCGGGTATCTGACACCATCCCTCGACGATCTCGTACCTGTAATCACCTGCGCCAAACGCCATGCGAACTCCTCTCATCGTATTCTCTACTTGCGATGCCATCGCGCTGAAGGGCGTGCCTGCCCGCTACCAGGCCGACCGCCAGGAAGCACGCCCACCCGTGTCGCCACGCGAGATCCCTCGTCGCGATGCTCCTCGGGATGACAGCGTGCCGGGAACGACCCGCGCGCAACGCCATTACCGGTCAGGAACGCCTCCTGCACGGCAGCCGTCCCGTTCACATCGCCACGAGAACGCGGTCGTCCACGACCCGCACGGGGTACGTCGCTACGCGGACGCGATCCGGGTCGACCAACGCGCGTCCGGTCGTCAGGTCGTACTCCCACCCGTGCCACGGACACACGAGTATCTCGCCTTCGCGACCGTAGCGCACGTCCTCGCCCGGCTTGCACGGCGCCGTCGTGCCGCGCACCTCGCCTTCCGACAGGCGCGCCGCCTGATGTGGACAGATGTCCCGCGCGGCGAAAAACGCGTCGCCCGCGCGGACCAGAACCAACGCGCGCCCCTCGACGGACACCCCCTTCGGCTCGCAGTCGCCGAACTCCGCGGCCGAGCCCACATCATGTTCGCGAGAAGGCATATGTCTCCCGCGCGTTGTCGGCCAGGATGCGTCGGCGGAGCCGCTTCGGCACTATCGCAGGTAGAGCTCGGTCGGGGGCGTCGAAGTCCCAGTGCGGGTAGTCCGTCGCGAAGAGCAGAAAGTCGTCTCGCCCGATCATCTCGAAGATGCTCAGCAGATGCTTGGCGTCGGGCGGCTCCTCCATCGGTTGCGTCGTCGCTCGGAAGTTCTCCTGGATGTACTCACTCGGCAGTCGCGTCAGCCAGGGGACCTCGGCGCGTAGGCCCTTGTAGTTCTTGTCGAGCCGCCACATGAGGGCGGGAATCCAGGCGAAGCCGCCCTCGATGAGGACAACGCGAAGGTCCGGGAGCGTCTCGAACACACCCTCGCACACCGTAACTACTCAGCCACAGGAGCGGCAGGGATGAAGGGGTTCCCGAGCAAGGCATCTTGAATGGCGTCGAGGACGGCGTGTCCCTGTTTCCGCGCCGT